>JBJEPL010000043.1:0-7120 GCA_051881215.1 Eubacterium sp.
ACGGTTAAAGATATTGACGATGAAATAACAAACATATCAACCTATGCTGCCATTGAGCCGGGAACAAATATTAATGAAATCAACACCTGCCTTGTTCTTACAGGCTTTGCCGGAGAAAGCGAGGCAGATTAATGGAGCTGACAAAAAAGCAAAAGACAATAAAATATTTTTTCTATTGCTTAATCATCTTAATCGCCGATCTGCTTCAGAATACCGCAGGGCTTTTTCCCGAAATTGCAGGCGCAAGATGCTTTTTACTGCTTGCGGTATCTGTTTTTTTATCTATCGGTGAAAATGAAAAAAGCGGCGCTTTTTTAGGCTTGTTTGCAGGACTCCTGTGGGATTTATCCTCGGGAGTCCATATGGGCTTTAACTGCATATTTTTAATGATAATATGCTTTTTGGTATCTGCCCTTGTAAACCATATAGCCCGCGACACCTTTATTACCAATATACTTTCAGCATCATTTACAACTATATTGTATTGTCTGCTTTACTGGCTTTTCTTTATCATCATCAGGGGTGTTGAAGGTGCGGAGATGACCCTTTTCTCCTTCTATATCCCGTGCGCAGTATATACAATCGTAATTTCTCTTATATTATGGCTGATATTAAAGCCAGTAAAAGCAAAGCTCAACAGATATAAATAAATTTCAGCAAAGGAGGTTATACCGTGAAAAGCAGATATAAAAGCAGCAGAAGCGTTATTGCGTTTATTTTGATAATCGCGGTTATCTCCGGCTTTGCGCTTGAGCTTTATAAAATTCAGGTAAGAGATAACGAATATTATTCCATGCAGAATAATGCCGAAGAGAAATATGTAATCCCGATTGAAGCCGCCAGAGGCGAAATAGTTGACCGAAACGGTAACGCGCTTGTAACAAACAGGCAGGGAAATTCTATTATATTAAACGCCGTTTATTTTCCGTCTTCAAAGGAAAATAAAAAGCGAAACGAAATAATATACAATCTCATAAAGCTTTTTGAAGCAAGCGATGAGGAATACGCAAATAATCTTCCTTTGAAAATAAATTCTTCCGGAGAAGTTGTTTTTGACGGAAAGGAAGAGGATATTGAAGCAATGAAAAGCGCAGATATGCTCAATCTTCAGCCGTATGCAACAGCGCAAAACTGCTATGATGCAATGATTGAAAAATACGAAATTGAAGGCTACGATAAAAAAACGGCGCTTAAAATAGGAAACATAAGATACGAGCTTACAAGGCTTCTTTTTTCATATGAAAATCCGGTAACAATCGCCGATGATGTAAGCGATGAAACGGTTGCAAAAATCAAAGAGGACCGTACTGCTTATCTCGGTGCCGATGTTAAGGTTATTGCGTACAGAGAATATGTTGACTCAACAATTGCGCCGCATATTCTCGGAACGGTAAGAAAAATCAACGCAGAGGAATATGCCGAGCTTAAAGATAAGGGCTACGGAATTACAGACCAAATCGGAGAATCGGGAATTGAAGCGGCTATGGAAAGCGAGCTTCGCGGAACTCCCGGGGAGCTTACAATAACAATTGACCGCGACGGCAATACAAAAGAAGAGGTTACAAAAAAGCCTGTTCAGGGAAACACAATTGTGCTTACAATTGACCGTGACCTTCAGGTGCTCGCCCAAAATAAGCTTAAAAAGGTATGCGATAAGGTTAACGCCTTTTCCTCTGCCGGAGCCGTTGTTGTTGAGGACTGCAATTCAGGAGAGGTTTTAGCCGCGGCATCTTATCCGACATATGATCTTAATGATTACTACACTAAATATGATCAGCTTGCGTCAAATTCAAGAAATCCGTTATGGAGCAGATTTGCTTTAGGTGCATATGCCCCGGGCTCGACCTTTAAGCCTTTGGTTGCAATTGCCGCACTGGAAGAGGGCGCAATATCGTCAGATACGGTATTTTACTGCAACGGAATTATGCAGTATTACGATTTGGAGCTGCAATGTTTGAATAAGGTTGCCCACGGCGGTGAAAATGTTAAATATGCTTTAAAGGATTCGTGTAATATTTTCTTCTATAATACTGCCGATAAGCTCGGAATAACCAAAATGAATGAATATGCACAAGAGTTCGGTTTAGGAGAAAAAACAGGAGTTGAAATTGCCGAGGCGTCGGGCGTTCTTGCCGGACCTAAAAACAGCGAAAAGTACGGTAAAATGTGGCTTGCCGGTGATACTGTACTCGCCGCAATCGGTCAGTCGGACAATCTCTTCACTCCGCTCCAGCTAACAAACTACTGCTCAACTGTTGCAAACGGCGGAACGAGATATGAAATGCACTTTGTCAAATCCGTTATTTCGGCTTCAACAGGCGTTGTAAACGAAAAGGGTGCTACTGTTGCAAGCTCCGTTGACATCAGCAAAAGCACGCTTGACACGGTTCATGAGGGTATGAGAATGGTTGCCCTTGAGGGCGGTCCTTATTTGGAATTCAGCAAGTTGAATACAAAGGTAGCCTGCAAAACCGGTACATCGCAGGTTGTTGTTAACGGAGTAAAAAGAAACAACGGCTTTCTCATAACATATGCTCCGTATGAAAATCCCGAAATAGCAGTATCCTCCGTTGTTGAGCTTGCAGGCTCCGGAAGTGAGACAGCCGAGATAACATCTCAAATCATAGATTATTGGTATCAGAACAACACAGACGCTAAAACAAACCAGAAAACAGGCACACTTTTGCCTTAATTATTAAAAATATATTAATTTTTTATTGAATATGAACGGCTTGTGTGGTATCATTTATACATTAAAACAAAAGGATAGTGAAACACGCTTTACACTTAGGAGGGGTAAAAATATATGAATATAGCACTTATTGCGCATGATGCAAAAAAAGAACTTCTTGTCCAATTTTGCATTGCCTACTGCGGAATCATAAGCCGTCATGATATCTGTGCAACAGGCACTACAGGTAAGCTCGTGTCAGAAGCAACAGGTCTTAAAATCAACTGCTTCCTCTCGGGAAGCCAGGGCGGCGGTCAGCAGGTTGCCAGCCGAATTGCGTGTAACGAAATTGATCTTCTGATATTCTTCAGAGATCCGCTTTCCCCAAAGCCTCATGAGCCGAATGACCATGATTTACTTCGCCTTTGCGATGTTCACAATATCCCGTTCGCCACTAATATTGCAACGGCAGAAGCGCTCATCAGAGGAATTGAACGCGGTGATTTTGAATGGAGAGAAATCGTTAATCCAAGATATAACCCGTCAAAGCACTAAATTAATAATAAGGGTGGGTTTGCGGCTCACCCTTATTTTCATAAATATTGTTAGGAGGTAGTTTTGTGGCGCTTGTTACAAAAGCTATAAAAGGAACAAAGGATGTACTGCCGAAAGAGGTACATAAAAATCAATATATCGAAGCTACAGCACTTGATATTGCCGAAAAATTCGGATACAAGGAAATAAGAACTCCTGTTTTTGAGCATACGGAGCTTTTTCAGCGCGGTGTTGGCGATACGACAGATGTTGTTCAAAAGGAGATGTATACCTTTGATGATAAGGGCGGAAGGTCAATTACCCTGCGTCCCGAGGGTACTGCAGGCGCAGTGCGCTCATATCTTGAAAACGGACTGTGTAATGAAACGCTCCCTCAAAAGGTTTGCTATTTAACCTCGTGTTACAGATATGAAAAGCCGCAGGCAGGCAGATTAAGAGAATTCCATCAGTTCGGCGTAGAGTGCTTCGGTACTCAATCTCCCCTTGCAGACGCTGAAATTATTGCTCTTGCAAAGTCAATTTTCGACACTCTCGCAATTAAGGATTTAAGCCTTGAAATCAATTCAATCGGCTGCCCTGCCTGCCGTGCAGAATATCATAAGGCATTACAGGAATATTTCTCAAGCCGAAGCGATGAGCTTTGCGCTACCTGCCGTGACAGGCTTGAAAGAAACCCGATGAGAATACTTGACTGCAAAAGCCCTGTTTGCTCCGAAATTGCCAAAGACGCTCCTGTTGTCATTGACTATTTATGCGACGACTGCCGCAGTCATTTTGACAAGGTTCAAGCCTATCTTAAGGCGCAGAATATAGAATACACCGTTAATCCTAAAATCGTAAGAGGACTTGACTATTATACAAAGACCGTTTTTGAATTTGTATCAAATTCCATAGGCGCGCAGGGAACTGTTTGCGGCGGCGGAAGATATGACGGTCTTGTTGAAGAGCTCGGAGGCCAGCCGACTCCGTCACTCGGCTTTGCTATGGGACTTGAAAGGCTTATGCTTCTTATGGAGGCGCAGGAATGCGAATTTCCAAAAGCGGCTGTTCCCGATTTATTCATTGTCGCACTCGGAGAAAAAGCAACTCTCAAGGCTGTTGAAATTGCAAAGGATATGAGAGAGGAAGGCTTTTCCACGGTGATGGACCTCAACCAAAGAAGCGTAAGAGCTCAAATGAAATATGCGGACAAGCTCGGCGCAAAATTCAATATTGTTATCGGCGACAACGAGGTTGATGCAGGAATTGCCAAGCTTAAGAATATGGAAAGCGGCGAGGAAACCGAAATTGCACTTGACACCTTTGTAAGCGGTTTTTATAACATTTCGCTTTCACAGCAGCTTGCCGATTTGGAGATAAACGGCGAGGAAATAGATTTTAAATCATTATTCAGTGTGGGAAACGAGGAATAATTAAATATGACAGAATCAATTAAGGGACTTAAAAGAACTAACTATTGCGCTGAGCTTCGCTTATCCGACGCAGGAAAAGAGGTTACGCTCTTTGGCTGGTGCCAAAGGCAGCGTGACCTTGGCAATCTCATTTTTATTGATTTGAGAGACAGGACAGGAATTATTCAGCTTTCATTTAACGATACAACCGACAGAGAAGTTTTTGCAAAGGCTCAATCGGTAAGAAGCGAATATGTTGTTGCCGCTGTAGGAACGGTATGCGAAAGAGAAAGCAAAAATAAGGATATCCCGACAGGTGAAATTGAAATCATCGTTAAGGAATTTCGTATAATTTCAAAGGCAGAAACACCGCCTTTTGAAATTGTTAACTCGCAGAAGGTCGGCGATGAAACAACGCTTAAATACCGCTATCTTAATCTGCGCAATCAAAAGCTTACGCAGAATATTCTTATGCGCCATAAAATAGCTAAAATTGCAAGAGAATATTTTTACGATAACGGCTTTATTGAAATTGAAACGCCTATGCTGATAAAATCCACACCGGAGGGCGCAAGGGATTATGTTGTTCCCTCCCGTGTTCATAACGGAAAATTCTATGCTTTGCCGCAGTCTCCTCAAATTTACAAGCAGCTTTGTATGATTGCAGGCTTTGACCGTTATATTCAGCTTGCGCGTTGCTTTAGAGATGAGGATTTAAGGGCGGACAGACAGCCTGAATTCACTCAAATTGACCTTGAGATGTCCTTCGTGGATGTTGACGACATAATGGAGATGGCTGAAGGCTTTATCAAAAAGCTTATGCTTGAAACGGTCGGCGCTGATATCCCTATGCCGCTGCCTCGAATGACCTTTGCGCAGGCTATGAATGATTACGGCTCCGACAAGCCTGACACCCGCTTCGGTATGCTTATTCAGGATATTACCGAATGGGCAGAAAAGACAGATTTTGTTGTTTTCCAAAATGCGATAAATGACGGCGGATCTGTTCGTGCAATTGTTGCTGAAAATGCCGCTTTTGTTTACACAAGAAAGAAAATTGACAAGCTTACCGAGCATGCAAAGGGCATCGGTGCAAAGGGGCTTGCTTATATACGCTGGGCAGACGAAGAGCCAAGCTGTTCCTTCAACAAATTCCTCAAGGACGGCGAGCTTTCACAGCTTATCAGCAAATTAGAGCTTAAAAAGGGCGATTGTGTATTTATCGTTTCTGATAAAACCTCTGCGGCGCTTTCTGTTCTCGGTGCTCTGCGCCTTATAGTTGCAAAAGAGCTTGATATTATTCCGCAAAATAAATGGAACTATCTTTGGATAACAGAAATGCCGTTTTTTGAGCAGGACGAGGAAACGGGTGAATGGGTTGCCATGCACCATCCTTTCACTATGCCGCTTGACGAATGTATCGAATATCTTGATACCGACAAAGCAAAGGTAAGAGCAAAGGCGTTTGACCTTGTTCTCAACGGAACAGAGCTTTCATCAGGCTCTATGAGAATTACAGACTGCAAGCTTCAAAATAAAATGTTTGAGCTTCTCGGAATGGAGCAGGAGGAAATCGACGCTAAATTCGGATTCCTTGTTGAAGCATATAAATATGCCTCCCCTCCTCACGGCGGTATGGGAATCGGTCTTGACAGGCTTGCAATGATTATCTGCGGGGCTGACAGCCTGCGCGATGTTACGGCTTTCCCTAAAGTACAAAATGCAAGCGAGCTTATGAGCGGTGCTCCGTCATATATCGACGATATTCAGCTTGACGAGCTTGGAATTAATATTGCAAAGGAAGAAAATGCAGATGAGCAGTAACTTTTTTGCGATGGTCAACAGAATGAAGCTTATCGACAGATGGGCTTTGATGAACAATACCACAAAGGAAAATATCGCAGAGCATTCCCACAGCGTTGCCGTTATAGCTCATGCGCTTTCACTTATCGGCAACAAAAAGTTCGGCAAAAATTATGACTGCGAGAGAATTGCCCTGCTTGCGCTTTATCATGATACAACAGAGGTCATCACCGGCGATATGCCCACACCTGTTAAATATTATAATGACGACATCAAAAATGTTTATAAGGATATTGAGCACATAGCAGGAAAAAGGCTTCTTTCAATGCTTCCCGATGAATTCAAAGAGGACTATGAACCGTTTTTTGAGCATAGGGAGCAGGACGCAGAGCTTTGGGCGCTTGTTAAAGCCGCAGATAAAATCAGCGCTTTAATAAAATGTATTGAGGAATATCGAATGGGTAACCGTGAATTTGAAAAGGCACTTGAGGCTCAGCAAAAAATCATTGATGAAATAGAGCTTGACGAGGTTAAGTATTTTAAAGATAATTTCTTAAAATCATATTATCTCACTCTTGATGAGCATACTAAATAAAATTAAAATCCGCAGGAATTTTAAATCTTCCTGCGGATTTTGTTTTGATGAGGCTTTGTCAATAAAAGTGTGTAAGTTTTTTAAGAAATTAGATAATTGATGTTT
>JBJEPL010000044.1:0-7117 GCA_051881215.1 Eubacterium sp.
CTTCCCTGCTCAAATCAGGGCAGAAGTCACTCAAAAAAGTATCCATATACTTTTCAAATGCCGCTGTTCTGTCCTGAAGGGTTTCATCAAAATCAAATAATACTGCTTTTATCATAATTTAACTGTTGCTTTAAATCCTCTGCCGATAAAAATTTCTTTTCTTTTCTCAAATATCTTACAAGCTCTATTCGTACTGTTTTGCCGTAAAGAATTCCATCATAATCAAAAATATGCGTTTCGCAAAGAGGGATATCAACCCTCCAAGTCGGTCTTTCTCCTATATTGGTAAACGCCTTGTAAGGCTTTTCTTCAACATAAGCGATGCTTTCATACACACCGAACTGCGGAACAACAAGCCCCTGCGGTAAATGCTGATTTATTGTAGGGAAGCCGATTGTTCTTCCTCGGCGGTCACCCTCAATAACCTCATTTTCAAAAGTAAAATTATATCCGAGCATTTCATTTGCTCTTATGATATCACCGCTTTTGAGCGCATTGCGGATTCTTGTTGACGAAATCGGCTCTCCCTCAAAATCAAGATGCTCAAGAATTCTTACCCAGACATCCTTTTCATCAAGATAACGGCGCATATCAAGCGCACTCCAGCCGGCATTTTTACCGAAACGGAAATTAAAGCCGCATAAAATCATTTCGGCATTAAATTTTTTGAGCAATATATCTTCTATAAATTCCTCTCCCGACAGATTTTTAATCTCATCGAAATCGGCAAAAACAGCATTGGGATATCTTCTTTCAAAGATACTTTTCTGAAGCAATGAAAATTTATTGTTTACGCAATAAATTTTTACATCCTGCGCACCTGTAATTACCGTTTTATGCGCTCGGTGCATTCCGTCAAAATCACCCAATGCAACTGCTCTTTTTTTGTAAGCCTGTAAATTTTCCATACTAATCTCGTCTTACTAAAAGTCTTTTTACTGAAAGTTCATTCTTCTGCATATTACATTCGCCCAAGCCGAGAAAAACATTGTCTGGCGAATAAACACGGTAAAGCCTGTCAGCTTCAAGGCTCTGCCTTATTCTTTCAAGAGAAAGCGCACCGCCGTTATTAAACCTTTTTGCCTGCGCCTCGCTCACAATTATCCTTTTATAAGGGGTAAAAATTTTTTCTATATCTATAACCGCATCGTCAAAGCCGATATTATTATCTTTTCTTTTTTGAAGCTCATCAAGCGTTATGCAGTCGTCAAGAGTAAATCCCATAGCAAGCGTTCTTTCAAGCGAGGTCATTACTGCTCCGCAGCCAAGCTCTCTGCCGATATCGTCGATGAGCGTGCGGATATATGTACCCTTTGAGCAAACAACGCTTATTTCATATTCAATATTGCTGATTTTTTTAAGCTCAAGCTGTTTTATTTCAGCCTTCCTTGCCTGCCGTTCAACCTCAACGCCCTGCCTTGCAAACTCATAGAGCCTTTTGCCGTTAACGGATACGGCGGAATACATAGGAGGTATCTGATTAATAACGCCTTTGAATTTATCGGCCGCTTTTTTAACATCTGCTTCCGACGCGTTAACCTCGTATTCGCCTGTAGCCTTGCCGGTTATATCAAGAGTATCCGTTGTTTTTCCGAGAATAAAGCCTGCTCTGTAGCCCTTGTCGCTGTCCGGCAGAAAATCGAGAAACCTCGTTGCACCGCCGAGCATTATCGGAAGCACTCCTGTTGCCATAGGATCAAGCGTTCCCGTATGGCCTGCCTTTTTCTCTTTTGTTATTCCCCGAACCTTTGCAACAACTCCGAACGAGGTTATGTCCTTATCCTTATTGATACAGATTATACCTGTCATTTAAGCATTTCTCCGCATTTTTCAACAATCAGCTTTCTTGCCTCTTTTACATTACATTCAAATCTGCATGCCGCCGCCTGCGCATGGCCTCCGCCGCCGAAGGCTTTTGCAAGCTCTGCCGCATTAACGCTTTCAAAGGTGCGTATTGACGCCTTGCAGGTACCGTCGGGCTTTTCGCGGATAGTTATACCCACCTCGACGCCCTCAATCTGGCGAGTAAGAGGAGCAATTGCCTCTGTTTCCTGCTCGTTTGAGCCTGTAAGGCGGTACATATCCTGCGTGATTGTAATAACTGCAACGCGCTCGTTTTCATAAAAGCGCATTGACTCAAGAGCAAGCCTTTCAAGTCTGGCATAGGTTTTGCTCTTTGTTTCAAACATAACACGGTTTATTTTTCCGTTATCGGCGCCGAGGTCAATTAAATCGGCAGCAACACGGTATGTTTTTGCGGTTGTTGAAGCGTAACGAAAACAGCCTGTATCGGTAGTAAGCCCTGTATACAGGCAATTTGCAATGCCCTCGTCTATTTCAACACCTAATTCCCTGATTACCTCGTACAGTATCTCGCACGCAGCCGGAGTATCCATAAGAAGCAGATTATCGGCATAATCGGTATTGGTAGAATGATGGTCTATACATAAGTCAATATGATATTTTCCGTTGAGCTCTCCCAAAAGATTAGGTGTTGCCACATCAACGCTGACAACATAATCAGGCTTAAATTCAATCTGAACTATATCGTCATAAAGATATCCGTATTTTTTTGCAATCTCATCGGCATTAATAACTGCGCAGATTTTTCCGGCTTTCATTAATGCCCTGCAAAGCGCAAAGCCTGAACCGAGAGTATCCCCGTCGGGATGAGCATGAGTTAATATAAGAATATTATCATGCTCTTTCAAAAGCTCTGCGCACTGTTTAACATCAATTCTCATTGCTTATTTCCTTGATTTTTTCAAAAAGATTCATACCCTTTTCTATTGAATCATCCGCAATAAAGGTCAGCTCCGGACTTTTTCTTAAATGAAGCCTTGAGCCGAGCTGCTTTCTGATATACCCTTGAGCGCTTTCAAGCCCTTTTACGGAGCTTTTTGCCGCCTCAATACCCTCTATTGCGCTGATATATACCTTTGCATAGCTTAAATCCGAGCTGACCTCTACCTTTACAACGGTAAGCATCCCGTTAATTCTCGGGTCCTTAAGCTCGCGCATTATTGATATAATTTCTCTTTTAATATCCTCGGATATTCTGTCTATATGAAATCCTGCCATAATTAATCCCTGTATTCCTCAACTATATATGCCTGAAGAATGTCGCCTGCCTGAATATCATCCCAGCCCTCAAGACTGATACCGCACTCATAGCCGGAGGATACCTCTTTAACCTCGTCTTTAAAGCGCTTGAGGTTGGCAAGCTTAACATCGGCAATCTGCTTGCCGTTTCTGATAACTCTTACCCTTCCGTCACGCTTAATGTTGCCCGAGGTAACAAGCGAGCCTGCAATTGTACCGGCAGAGGAAATTTTATAAACCTCTCTGACCTCAACCTCACCTGTTTCGACATCGCGGTATTTAGGCGCTCTCATTCCGCGCATAGCGCGTTCAATATCTTCAATAGCATCATAAATAATATCATAAGTTTTAATCTCAATGCCGTCACGCTGGGCATTGTCAGCGGCAATTTGATCGACAGCCGTGTTAAAGCCTACGATTATTGCGTTAGAAGCAGATGCAAGCATAACATCGCTTTCGTTTACGGCACCAACTGCGCCGTGAACAATTTTAACATTAACCTCGTCATTCTCAATCTTGAGAAGCGACTGCTTAACTGCTTCAACAGAGCCCTGAACATCAGCCTTAACAATAATGTTAAGCTCTTTCATTTCACCCTCCTGAAGAGTATCAAAGAGAGTATCAAGAGTAACCTTCTGGAAGAGCTTGAATTCCTCTTCTTTAGCCTGCGTTTTTCTCTGTTCAACAAGAGCTCTTGCAAGCTTTTCATCGGAAACGGCATTGAAGGCGTCGCCGCTCATAGGTGCGCTGTCAAGACCCATAATCTCAACAGGAACAGACGGACCTGCGCTTCTTATGGACCTGCCGTGGAAATCGGTCATTGCTCTTACCTTGCCGACAGCAGTACCTGCAACAATAATGTCGCCTGAATTAAGAGTACCGTTTTGAACAAGAAGTGTTGCAACAGGGCCTCTGCCCTTATCGAGCTTTGCTTCAATAACAACGCCCTTTGCAGTACGGTCCGGATTAGCCTTAAGCTCTGACATTTCGGCAACAAGAAGGATAGTTTCAAGAAGCTTATCTATACCCATTCTTGTTTTTGCGGAAACAGGAACGCAGATAACATCGCCGCCCCATTCTTCGGGAACAAGCTCGTGCTCTGTAAGCTGCTGCATAATACGGTCGGGATTGGCTCCCTCTTTATCCATCTTGTTGATGGCAACGATTATTTCAACGCCTGCTGCCTTTGCGTGGTTTATTGCTTCAACAGTTTGAGGCATAATACCGTCATCAGCGGCAACAACAAGAACTGCTATATCGGTTGCCATAGCGCCCCTTGCTCTCATTGCGGTGAATGCAGCATGGCCCGGTGTGTCAAGGAAGGTAATCTTCTCGCCGTTGATTTCAACCTGATAAGCGCCGATTGCCTGTGTAATTCCGCCTGCCTCGGTAGATGTTACATCGGTATCTCTGATTGCGTCCAAAATTGAGGTCTTACCGTGGTCAACATGACCCATTACGCAGACAACAGGAGGTCTTGTAACAGCGTTCTCGTCGTCCTCAACCTCTTCCTCAATAATCTGCTCCTCAATGGTAACCTCAACCTTATGCTGAACCTTTGCACCAAGCTCGGTTGCAACGATTTCGGCTGTATCGTAGTCAATTACCTCGTTAACATTTGCCATTACGCCGAGCACCATAAGCTTTTTGATAACCTCGGTAGCAGTCATACGAAGAAGAGTTGCAAGCTCGCCGACGGTAATCTCATCGGGAACCTGAATTGTAATCTGCTGCTTCTTTCTCTGCTCTGCAATACGGGCAAGGCGCTGTGCCTCCGTCTCCTTTTTGGAGCGGGCGTGCATACCCTGAGGCTTTTTCTTTCTGTACTGCTTTGACTTTTGGTTGAGCTTCTGCTTTTTCTGATAATCGTTCATCTGAGAAGCAGGAGCAATATCCTCGTACTTTTGATTGTATTTTTCAAGGTCTACATTGTTAACACGGGTATCAACACGGCGTGTTTCGCCCTTTGTTCTTGCCTGCGGAACCTGATTAGCCTTTTTCTTTGCCTTTTCCTCTGCACGCTTTGCAGCCTGCTCTGCCATCTGGAGAATTGCAGCCTGATTCTGATGCTTTTTATTCTCTGTTTTTTTAGTGTTATTATTGCCCTTTTTTGTTTGATTTTTCGCTTTGCTTTCGCTTTTACTGCTTTCAAAATACGAATCAAAATTTTCTACGCTGTTATCAGTTGTGAGCTTATCAAAAAGAATGTTTAGCTCATTTTCTTCAAGAACAGTGTTTGCTTTTTTAGCAGGACCTTCGCAATAATCGCTGAGAATGCTTATAATATCCTTGTTATTTTTTCCGAAATCCTTTGCGACATCGGAAACCTTAACCTTAATTACCATTAGCGTGTTCCTCCTGTTTAAGTAATAATATTATCTGTTTTGAAAAATTTTCATCATTAACCGTTATGACGCCTGCTTTATACCCTACGAAAAAATGAATTTCTTCAATGGTGAGCTCTGTTTTAAAAACAGGAACATCTATTTTATTTGTTTGAATTGTATTTTCAAATTCCCTTACAAGCCTCGGTGAAACATCACGGCAGAATATAAGCGCCTTTGCCTTACGGCTCAACAATGCCTTTTGCGCCATATCGTGACCCATTGAAAGCCTGCCCGCCCGCCGCGCAAGGCCGAGCATTGAAAGAGTTTTATCCTTAAGCATTTTTCATTTCTTCTTCCATTGCGTCATAAACCTCATCGCCTATCTGCATTGAAAATGCACGCTCAAAGGCTTTCTTTTTTCTTGCTTTTGCAAGACATTCGGGATTTTTGCAAACATAAGCACCTCTGCCCGATTTTTTTCCTGTAAGGTCGAGTGAAACCTCACCCTGCGGACTTTTAACGACACGGACAAGCGTTCTTTTGTCAAACATTTCGCCGCAGCCTGTGCACATTCTTAAAGGTACCTTTTTAGTTTTCATTTCATCATCCCCAAATTAATTTGTTAAATTTGTCCCTCAAAAAATCCCGACTCGGGTTTAATATCTATCTTCCAGCCCGTAAGCCTTGCAGCAAGGCGTACATTCTGACCCTTATTTCCGATAGCAAGTGAAAGCTGGTCATCGGGAACAGTTGCTCTGCAGGACTTTGCGCCCTCATCGATAATTTCTATAGAGCAAACCTCTGACGGAGCAAGTGAAGCTCCGATAAATTCAACAGGATCATCGCTGTATTTAACAATATCAATTTTCTCACCGCCGAGAGCCTCGACAATGTTTGATACTCTCTGACCTCTCGGTCCGATACAAGCGCCTACAGGATCAACATCCTCATCCTTTGTAAACACTGCAATTTTCGTTCTTGAGCCTGCCTCACGGGAAACGGATTTAATCTCTATAATTCCCTCAAATATTTCAGGAACCTCCTGCTCAAACAAACGGCGTACAAGACCGGGATGAGTTCTTGAAATCATAATTTTAGGACCCTTTCCGCCCTCTTTGACATCAACAACAAATACCTTTATGCTGTTTCCCTCCGTGAGAACCTCGCCCGGAACCTGCTCTGCTTTAGGGAGAACTGCCTGATTCTTTCCGATTTCAAGAGTAGCATTTCCCGTAACAGGGTCGATTCTCTCAACCTTTGCAGTAATAAGCTCCTGATTTTTAGACTTGAACTCCTGAAGCATCTGACCTCTTTCAGCCTCGCGGATTCCCTGACGGATAACATGCTTTGCGGTTTGAGCTACAATTCTGCCGAAATCCTTTGTTTTAAGAGGAATATCAATGGTTTTTCCAACCTTTGCGGACTTGCGGATTGCCTGCGCCTGCTCAAGAGTAAGGTCGGTATCCTCATCCTCAATTTCTTCAACAACATTCTTTGTAACATAAACCTTTATTTTTTGCTTGTCGGGGTCGATATCGCAGTGAACGATATCCTTTCCGTTATAGTCGTGCTTTGCCGCAACAACGATTGCCGCCGCAATTTTTTCATAAAGATAATCTGCCGGAATACCCTTTTCAGCCTCAAGCATTTTTACTGCTTCAAAAAATTCTTTGCTCATTTTTCCTATC
>JBJEPL010000045.1:0-2113 GCA_051881215.1 Eubacterium sp.
GATGTAAAGATTGACGGCATTGACCTTCTTGATACAGCATTTTAACGGCTGAAATATTATTTAATCAAAATCCGTGACCGTGTTTTTTCACGGTCACGGTAATATTTTTTAAACTTTTGCGGAGGTATGCGATGAGCGATTCAGTTGCTGTTGAATTAAAGGGCATAACCAAAACATTTGGCAGTGTTATTGCAAATAAAAATGTCGACCTTCAGGTTAAAACAGGAGAAATTCTTGCAGTTTTAGGTGAAAACGGAAGCGGCAAAACAACCCTTATGAATATGGTTTCGGGTATATACTATCCTGATGAGGGGCAGATTTTCGTCAACGGAGAAGAGGTTGTAATCCGTTCTCCTAAGGATGCTTTCAAATATAAAATCGGAATGATACATCAGCATTTCAAGCTTGTTGATGTTTTTACCGCTGCCGAAAATATTGTTCTCGGAATTAACGACGGTAAAAAATACAATCTTAAAAATGCAAAAAAAGAGCTTGAAAAAATTACAGACAAATACGGCTTTATAATTGATTTAGATAAAAAAATTTACGAAATGTCTGTTTCGGAAAAGCAGACTGTTGAAATTATAAAGGTGCTTTACAGAGGTGCGGATATTCTTATTCTTGATGAGCCTACCGCTGTATTGACACCGCAGGAAACAAGCAAATTATTCGATATTCTTCGCCGTATGCGCAAGGACGGTAAATCAATTATCATAATTACGCATAAGCTCCACGAGGTTCTTGAAATTTCTGACAGAGTTGCAACCTTGAGAAAGGGTGAATATGTCGGAACGGTTAAGACAAGCGAGGCAACGGAGCAGTCGTTAACCGAAATGATGATGGGCGAAAAGGTCGATTTAAATATTCAAAGAAGTGAACCGAAAAATCCTAAAGAAAGATTGGTTGTTGAAAATCTTTCAGTAAAGGGTACTGACGGAAAGCTCGTTTTAGATAATGTTAATTTTACTGCCAAAAGCGGTGAAATTCTCGGTATAGCCGGTATTTCAGGCTGCGGTCAGAAGGAGCTTCTCGAATCAATCGCAGGGCTTCAGAAAACCGTTTCGGGTTCGAGCATTGTATATAAGCCCGATGATACACCGCCGCAGCAGCTCGTAGGTAAATCTCCGAGAGATATCCGAAAGCTCGGCATAGCCCTTTCCTTTGTCCCTGAAGACAGACTTGGAATGGGACTCGTAGGCAATATGGATATCATTGATAATATGATGCTACGAAGCTATAAAGCTGGTTCTTCTGCTTTTCTTGACAGAAAAAAGCCTAAAAAGCTTGCCAACCGTATTATTGATAAGCTTGAGGTTGTAACGCCGGATGCCTCTACGCCTGTGCGCAGGCTTTCGGGCGGTAATGTTCAAAAGGTTCTTGTCGGCAGAGAGATTGCCTCACACCCGAGAGTTCTTCTTGTTGCTTATCCCGTACGAGGACTTGATATAAATTCTTCATACACAATCTATAATCTGCTTACCGAGCAAAAGGAAAAGGGAGTTGCAATAATTTTTGTCGGCGAGGATTTAGATGTATTGATAGAGCTTTGCGACAGAATTATGGTTATTAACTCCGGTAAAATTACAGGCATTGTTGACGGCAGAACTTCCGTTAAAGAAGAAATCGGATTGCTTATGACTAAAAGTACCGACAAGGAGGAACATATAAATGACTGATAAAGCAAAAAAGCGTGAACCGCTTTTTCACATAGTTAAACGAGATGCTCTTCCTTGGTATACATCATGGATTATCCGTATAGCTTCAATTATTCTGGCATTGATTGTATGCGCCGTATTAACAATGCTTATTACGCATGAAAATCCGATAAGTGTTTACGAAACAATGGTTAAAGGCGCTTTCGGAACTCCGCGAAGAGTCTGGAATCTGTTTCAGGGAATAGCAATGTTGCTTTGTATTTCACTTGCGGTAACTCCTGCGTTTAAAATGCGCTTTTGGAATATCGGCGCCGAGGGGCAGGTCCTTATCGGCGGTCTTGCAACAGCGGCGTGTATGATTTGCCTCGGCGGAAAAATACCAAATGCACTTTTGATAATCGTAATGATTATTTCAAGCATGCTTGCAGGCGCAATATGGGCGCTTATTCCTGCAATTT
>JBJEPL010000046.1:0-7097 GCA_051881215.1 Eubacterium sp.
AAAAGTATGTTGAATGCTTTACCGAATATGCTTCGCTGATTGAAGCACAGGCATTTGAAATTGGATTTAAGCTGGCAGTAAAATTGCTGAAAGAATAGCCGGAGCTTGTTTATGCCCCGGCTATAACTATTCATTCAGTTTTAATTATCTCCAAAGCCTCTGTCTCAGATAGCTCATTGTTGAGATACATATTTTTTGCATTGACTGCTCTGTCGAGCCAAGCTGTGTATTCATCAGGTGATATTGCCTTTGGTGTTTCACCAAACACATATGCTCGTTCCATTCGCTTATACATTTTGTTCTTTTCCTTGTTGAAGGTCTGCAAAACCAAATCATTTTCCTCAAGCTTCTTGTGCTTCATTAAAGGTCCGATTTGCTTGCAGGTCTTACCGTCCTTGAAAACTCTGTCGCAGTACAGGGTTATCTTTTTTGTCTTTGGAATGAAATATCTACTGCAAAGCTCACATTCGCAAACTGCTTCTTTTCTGTTGTAAAACAAGAACATTAAATATTCGTAATAGTTCTTTACATAATCAAAGAACAGAAAACTTTTCTCCTGTCCGTCAATATATGTGTAAACCGTCTTGCAGAAAACCGCTTTTGGAATCAGTTCACTTAAATAATCTTCAAACAATTCCTTGTGGATTATACAAGGAAAGAAATTGCGAATCTTTCTTTGAATTACAAGAAGCTCATAAAGTCTGATGCTGAGCGTTGTTAATGCCGTTTCAAGACTTTCCTTTGATTCATAAGTGAGTAGGATTTCTTTATCGCTTACAACTTCTGCAAATGTTCCCGAAAGCAGGGCTCCTAAGGTTTTGTTTCTCTGACCTATTATCTCTGCAATATCATAACATCTGTTGATTGCATTTCGCAATTCGTCTTCGTCAGGCTTGTTAATATCTATTAGATGCAACAGATTATAAATATCATCTTCCAAATCACTGAAATCACAATCGCAGAAGCTTTGAATTTCCATTCTGTAATCAACAGGCTCTAACCTCTTAACACCGTCATCACTAACCCAAAGTCGCTGAGCAATATTTTTATTTTGGAAATTAATATACAGTCCGTTTCTTAATTCAATATCTTTGTCCATAATCAATCTTTCTTAAAAATTTCATTTTTCACTAAAGCATAGTGATTTGTTCTTTACTGTATTACTATCATAACAGAAAGAGATTTTTCGAACAATAATAATTTGTCAAATGTCCGAGAAATTTCTCTTTCGAGTTTAGGAAAGGAGGAATACGAATGACTGAAAATTATTTCAGACTGCCGAATCAAATATTCGATGAGGGGTTAACTTCAAATGAATTTGTGGTTTACAGTTACCTAGTCAAATGCTCGGACAAGAGCCATAAATGCTTTCCCAGCAGACGAACTATTGCAAGACGGTGCAACATTTCAGTAACCACGGTTGACAAGGCATTAAGTGGTTTGATAGACAAGGGACTGATTGATAAGACAAGCCGATTTGACTTTACAAAAGAGCAACAACAGTTATCAAACATCTACACGCTGAACAGAATTCAAACCGGCGCCGGTAACAAATTCAAACGCTAACAACTAAAAGCTCTTCTTGCAGAACACTTATGAATCAGCAAAGATACTCGAAAATTGAATAAAAATGCTTTGTGGGCGATTTGTGAGGATATTGTGCAAGGATATAAAGAAAATAGAATATAATTATTTTCCTTATAAGAACTCTCCTTTAGGAGAGTCCAAGCATAGCACTTAGGCGCATCATTTCGGCGCTTTGCCGAATGACCGGGAGACCCGGGCCCCCTCTTAATCTAAAAGAAAGGAATGGTGATAGACGTAAGCAAAGAAACTAAATCAGAACGAATCAATTTGCATTTGACACCGACTGATAAATCAATCATCAAAGAAAAAGCAGATTTAGTCGGTATGAATATGACGAATTACCTTACTGCTTGTGCAATAGTCGAAAAGATTTATTGTGTAGGTGACAAAAAATCTTTTGATGAAATCATTCATCAGTTAAAGAAAATTGGCAACAACATTAATCAAATTCGTATGCTTGCTAATTTCGGCAATATACAGTTTGCAAATCTTGATGAATGTACCTCAGCATTGCTTGAGGTAAACAAATCAATTCAAAAGATAATCAAGAGGACAAGCCAATGGCAACCTTGAATTTTATCAAGAGAAAAGATGTAAAAAATATTGCATCGCTCGGAAATGTGATTGCATATTGTGCTCAAGAATACAAAACTAAATATGAAAATTCAAGATTGATTTCAGGAATCAACTGTATGCCGGAAACTGCAATGAAAGAATTTATCGCAACCAAAAGGCGATGGAATAAGCAAGACGGTGTGCAATATTACTATGCAGTTCAATCCTTTGAAGAAGGACTGAAAATCAATCCTGTGCTTGCACATCAGATTGCAAGAGAATGGGCTGAAAGGTGTTATCCTAATCACGAAGTTTTTATTGCAACTCATATTGACACAGACAGCGTTCATTCACACATAATCATTAACTCAGTGAATATGAAAACAGGTCGAAAGATACATCAAAGCACAAAAGAGCTTGAGCAAATGCGAAAGATAAATGACGAGCTATGCATCAAATATGGATTGCCTGTTTGTGTTCCTAAGAAAAATCAAAAGGTCAAGACAATGAAACCGAAAGAATACTACATTGCAATGGCAGGCAGGAGTTGGAAGTTTCAAATGATAAATGCCATTGAATTTGCAATGAAGCGAGCGAAGAACAAGCAGGAATTCATTGCTGAAATGGACAGGTTAGGTTATGAAATCAAGTGGTCAGGTACAAGAAAGAACATAACCTACATTGAAAAGTCAAATCCAAATCGCAGATGCAGAGATGATAATCTGCATGAAGAAAAATTTTTAAAAGTTAATATGGAGGTAGAATTTGCATTACGAGAAAGACTTGCAAGCCCTGAAAAAGAGCAACAACCAAATGATTTCGACTATGGAGAAAGCCACATCGGTAACGATAGTCGAGAGCGATTACTGGAAAGCCTTGATAGAGCTGAACCGAAATCAAAATCGTCAGTTGAGCTTGATAGCAGAGGAACAAGTGAACGAAGAACTAATCGATCAGTATTCGACACAGATATTTTATCAGCTGAGCAAGGAAATATCAGATCAAACGGATACAATTCAGGACTTGCTGGACAAACAGCAGACGGAATTATCAAAACAGGTTGGGAAAGTGAACGAGAGTATGCTCTCGGCATCAAACAATTTGAATCAGGATATGAAACAAATCAAGAAGAAGCTGTTACCGCTCCTGATTGGAATACCAACCGCAATACAAGTGTTATTAACGACAGTCTGTATTTTATCGGTAATGTTTTTGAAATGATAAATAATCAAAACCGTTACCATAGAAAGAGATTTAAATTATCTCAAAAGGAAATTGAAAAGCGTATTGCTCACGGTCAGAAATCTGACGGCTATGAGGAATACGAAATGACAATGTATTAAGTATAATAATCAAAAAGTCCCGGCGAGGAATCGTCGGGCAGAAAGGAAATTTAATTATGACAACAAAAAATATTTCAGTAAAGGCTTTGGCGTTGGCTGAGGTCTAAAGAGAGGGGTGCGTATAGAAAACAAATAGCAACAGGTGAGGCTTATGCCTCGCTACTACAAAAAACTGAATAACACACCTTGTCCTTACAATATAAATTTGTATGAGGGGAGTGTGCTTTATGGATAGACCTGTTATCAACGAGAAGTTAATCGCAAGCTATGAGATTGATTTCGGTAAAGGCAAAACCAAAGTTTGCGAATACTCCCCGAGCCTCACAAAAGACGAAATTGAGTTAAACCAAATGACTGTTAAAAATATTCTTGCAAAGGCGTTTGGTGGGAATGAAAATTAGGCTGGACTTTCCAAAAGGCTTCGTATATATTGATGTTGAGTTATCGGTCATAGGAAAGGAAGAATTCTTATGATTGCAATTTATGCTCGACAATCGGTAGAAAAAGAGGACAGCATTTCAATCGAATCACAGATTGAAATGTGCACCTACGAGGCAAGAGGTGAGGCATTTTTAGTATATAAGGACAAAGGCTTTAGCGGTAAAAATACAAACCGTCCCGAATTTCAGAGAATGATGCAGGACATCAAAACAGGGCGAAAAGGAATAACAAAGGTTATCGTTTACAAGCTCGACAGAATCAGCAGAAGCATTCTTGACTTCTCAAATATGATGGACATCTTCACAAAGCTGGGTGTTGAATTTTCATCGGCTACGGAAAAGTTTGACACAAGCACTCCTATGGGCAGAGCAATGCTGAACATCTGCATAACCTTTGCTCAATTAGAGCGAGAGACCACGCAACAGAGAGTTAAGGACAACTACATTTCACGCAGTCAAAAGGGCTTTTATATGGGAGGTCCCGTTCCCGTTGGCTTCAAAAAGGTTGACTTAACCATTGACGGAATTAAAACCTCTATGTACGAGCAGGTACCCGAGGAGGCTGAACTAGTCAAAAGAATTTTTGAAATGTACGCAGATGTGAATTACTCCAACGAGGATATTGCTAGGGCGGTTCGTGATATGCCACCGGAATGCAGGCGAAACAGAATTGTAACAAGAGCAAGGATTCAGGATTTCATCAAAAATCCCGTCTATGTAAAGGCTGACATAAATGTGTATAATTTCTTCAAGTCAAAGGGTGTTAAGATAATCAATCCGCCCGAGGATTTCATCGGCACAAACGGTTGCTATCTTTACACCGGCGATAAGAAAACGAGAAAGCAGACCGACCTTTCAAACGGAATTTTGGTTATCGCTCCTCATGAGGGCTTTATCGACTCGGACCTGTTCATAAGATGCAGAGAAAGAGCTCTTGACCAACAGCAGATTAAACGCAATCCCAAAGCGAAAAACACTTGGCTTGCAGGACTTGTTAAGTGCGGAAACTGCGGTTACGCTCTTGTGAGAAAGAATTATCTCAAAAAGAATTACAGTTACTTTCTCTGCTCACACAAGATGAATGACAATCTCTGTTGTGGATGCGGTGTGATTCACGCAGATGAGTTTGAGGATTTCATATTGCAGAAGGTCAAGGAAAAGCTTGCCGATTTCAAGGTAATTGAGGTTGCAGGTGTTACTGCCAACAATCCTAAAATTGAGGAGCTGAAGGCACGGCAAATTGCAATAGACAGCGAAATCAACGAAACGGTTAAAAATGTTGCAGGTGCAAGCGAAACGGTAATGGCATACATCAACGAAAATGTTGAACGGCTCCACAGTGAAAAACTGCAAATACAGGCAGAAATTCAACGGCTGGGCGAAAACAGATATTCGGCAAATGAAAAAATTATCTGTGATTTTGACAGATTCGACGAACTGCCCTTCGAGAGAAAGCGAGAGCTTGCAAATGCAGTAATCAAAAAAATCTATGCAACAAGTGATAAAATTGACATCATTTGGAACATATAAGCAAAAAATCGGTGCAGGGGTACACCTTGCACCGAAATTTAAGCGAAAATTTTACAAGATTGCGGTAGAGCATCACCAAACCTTTGGTAATGAACAATCTCTCTTTCGCGAAGGAATTTTATCGGTTCAATTACATCAGGGTCATCAACAAGGCGTAAAATGTTATCATATGTTACGCGGGCCTTTTGTTCTGCGGCAAGATCCTCATTTAAATCTGCTATCGGATCTCCCGTTACCTGAATACCGGCGGCATTCCAAGGTGAGCCGCTTGCAGATGTCGGGTAAACGCCTGTTGTATGGTCTACAAAATACGGCGCAAAACCGCTTTTTTCAATTTGATCTTCAGTGAGATTTCTTGTAAGCTGATGAACAATTGTGCCTATCATCTCAAGATGCCCGAGCTCTTCTACACCTATATCCGTCAGTAAGCCTTTAAGCTCTGCGTAGGGCATTGAATAACGCTGCGACAGATAGCGCAGCGAAGCTCCTAATTCGCCGTCGGGACCACCATATTGACTTATAATTATAGATGCGGCTTTAGGGTCGCATTTTTTTATGTTAACAGGATACTGAAGCTTTTTTATATAGCTAAACATACTTTCACTCCTAAATATTTACTGCTTTATTCTATGCTTTTGTTCAGCTTGTGACACAAAAAAGGGCATAAGCTGTTCTTATGCCCTTAAAGTGTTCTTTTGCAAATAAATTCATTTATAGATTATGTTTTTTATTGAAATTATCTATAACAATCTGATAGCGGTCATATGCTTTTTTTACCGCGTCCTCCCAGCTTATATAAATATTCTCCTGCGCATTTTTTCCGACCTGCTTCAAAAGCTCTTTGTTATACATGATTTTTTTAAGCGTTGAGGCAATGCTGTGGGCGCTTTCCATACACAGAAAGCCTGTTTTTCCGTCCTCAATGCCCTCTGCCGCACAGCTGTATCTTACAAGCAAGCTCGGAGTGGCGCAGGCAGCCGCCTCTCTTACAACAAGACCGTTAGTGTCAAAGGTAGAAGGAAAAAGAAGAATATCCGAGATGCCGTAGTATCCCTGAAGCTCCTGACGGTCAAGAATCTGACCTGTCCATACGGTTTTACTCCATATACCGCTTTTCTTTAAACAGCGCTTTATAGCGCCCTCGTCAGTTCCAAAGCCGAGCATTATCAACCTAAAATCGTGTCCCTCGTCTTTGAGCTTTTTGCAGGCATCGATAATAAGCCTTATATTTTTATACCATATCATTCTGCCGACATAAATGAATACCGGTATGCCGTCGGGAATATTATGCTTGCGCTTAATCATAGAAATATCCTCGGAGGATACATCGGTTCTTGGAAAATCGCAGCCGTTTGGCATAAGAATATAGTCGCCCGTGTAGCCGATTTTTCTTAATGATTGTGCAGAGCCCTCGCTCGTTACCCAAACCTCGTCTGCCGCATTGATATTATTGCATAAAAAGTGATAAGCAAAATCCTTGAGCGGCTTTGTAGGAATACGCTTTTCTATATCATATTCATACTTTGTGTGATAAGTGAGAACGACCGGTATAGGCTTTTTTTCAACAACTCTTCTGAAATAATAGCTTGTTGCAAGCGGGGCGTGTGAATGGAGAATATCAAAATCCATATCAATTATTGCC
>JBJEPL010000047.1:0-7086 GCA_051881215.1 Eubacterium sp.
TTCCTGCGGCGGTGTGATTATCGTTACAGGAGCTTACGGCAAAAGGAAAAAGCATAGTATATAAACCCTACCTAAAAACCTAAATAAAAAAACGGTTGAAACCATTGAGTTTCAGCCGTTTTTTTGTATGGCAGCGGTGAAAGGATTCGAGCTTTAAATGACAGAGTCAGAATGTAAAAAGAGCTTTCAAAAATGCCATGTTTAAGCCATATTTTAAGACTCGTATTTCTATAATATCTTCAAGTTAAAAACTTTAAGAAAATTTGGAAAAATGAGTAAAAATATTCGCAACCGCTAATAAAATTACTTTACAAAAAGAATAAAAGCTCATTTCTCTTTCTAATCAATATTCCATGCAAACGGTAACCGTGCTTTGACCTCGGTGACGGATAAGTGACTGAGTGGTAAACGAACCGTCATTTTTGATATTTATAAGAGTACCGCCTCTGAAAGGTACAACATAAATATTATGGTCGCAGGAAAGACCGTATGTAAGCCTGATACCTTCGTAATTAACGGAATAGTTATTCATATGGTCGTGACCTACAAAACAGCCCTTTGTTGAGCCAAGCTCCACCATTGTTTCAAACATTTGGTCATCAACGGCAGGAGTACCGTTTTCATTTGGAAAACGAAATCCCCAAAGCCTGTTATCCGTTCCTTTTGCATCATCATATGCAGTCATATATTCCTGCATAGGAATATGGAAAAATGCAAGTGACGGTATAACCTTGCTTTCGTCGCCGTTTTCTTCCTTTGAAATTTGCTTTACAGTGTTTTCATACCACTGAATCTGATTGTCGTGAAAATGGTCGTAGCCATTGTTTTGTTCGTCATAACTGTTTGAATCCATAAAAATCAACGAAGTCAAGGCTTTGCCGTTTTCATCACGAACAGTATAGTAATAATTGCCCATACCGTCAACAGCTTCGTCGCCGCGCTCATAGATACAATATTCAAGTGATTCAAGATAATCGCTTAAAGTCTGCTTATCTGCAATCTTCTCGGGGTCTAAAACTTCATCAGGCTCATAGGCAATATCAAGTCCCTCGTGATTGCCAAAGGTAAACGCCCAAGGAATTTGAAAATTCTCCATAAATGTGCAAAACGATTTGAACGCCGTATAATTTTCCTTTTCGCTTGTTATATCACCTGTAACCACAATCATATCGGGCTTTGTTGTTTCAACCATTGCAGTGATTGTTTTATATGCCTTTGCGTCCTTTATCTCATCGTTGAGAATATGAACATCAGTTACCTGTAAAACAGAAAATGCCGTATCTTCAGCCCTGACATATTTTTTGCCGTAAAATGTTACAGTCAATGTTGCGCCGCCTCCTATGATTGCCAAAACAAGTAATATACTTAAAAATACTTTCAATCCTTTTTTCATAGAAATTATTTCCTTTACTGTAATATTTTCATCTGCTATAAAAGATTTTTATAAATTTTCTAATCAGTTTTGCTTTTTATTTCATAGGTATTTTCGTCCAAATCAATCGTAATTGTTGTGCCGTCTGAATAGGTGGCTTTCTGACGGCGGTAAGAGCCTAAAAATTCGTGATTTACCATTTCCCTGTTATATAGCCTTGCCTGTAAATCCGCAAGAGGCTTAACACGGTTAATTTCCTCCTTGAGCTTATCATCATCAAGAAGCTCGGTATCTGCTGTACGGTTATCTGTCCCGACCTTACCTAAACCTGTACCGAAAGGATGTAAATACGGCATACCTGCATACAATGCACAATACAAATCTCCGTCGTCTCCTTTAGGAATACCCCAGTTGTTAAACCAATTCCAGGGTACCATAATGCAGTCGTGGAAAACAAGATTTCCGAGAGGTACGGGAATTCCAACAGCCTGACCGTTTTCCTGCGGTCTTAATGTAAACGGTCCGTGATGAACAAGGGCAAGGTGATTTAGAAGCTGCATTGCAGGCTCCTCCGAGGACATAATCATACCCTTGTCATTTAGATAATCAAAGCATTTAGCACGGTACTCGATACTTTCCTCTCTTGTAATTTTATGGTCGGGGTTAAAGCATTCGTCGCCGTTCATAACGGAAAAGACATCAAGGTATGCGCCCTGAACATCAACGCCATGTTCTTCAAGCTCACCATATGTTTTCTTAACAAATTCAAGTGCTTGAGATGCACATAGGAATGTATGCTCACCGCCGTCCCAGATTGAGCAGTAAGGGTGTGAGCCGTCAATTTTTTCAACCGCCTTATCCATATCAAAAGCGGGCGAAGAATAATAGAAATCTCTATATTGATCGTGGAGTGCAAATATATAGCCTAAATCACGGCTTACCTTTGAAAACTCCTTAAAGCCGTCCCAACCGCCTGCATCTTCACAAGGCGGAAGAATATATGGGTGATTGTTATCATAGCCGTCTTTGCCCCAGCCGTCAGTGTGAATATAGAGCTTATCAAGTCCCATATCCTTGAGCTTTTTCATTTGCTCTGCACGCTCATAAAAGGTTGCATAGAGAATTTCATTTGTTGCGTTTTTATCGTAGAATTTTGATTTTTCATTAATCTTTGAATAGATTTTATGATGCAGAACAGGGCAGCCGATTAGCTTTTCAATATTTTTGTTTTTCTTGATTTTGTCATCTATTGAAACAAACTGATTATTATCAATTAAATATTTGCGGTAGTCCTTTGCAACGGTGTTGTAATCACCTTGCTCGTGGAAAATAAATTTGATTTTTCTTTCATAGGAAAGCCTGCCAAGAGAGGACATCCAGTGAACCGAATTAACAAATGCGCCGTGCCTTGCGAATGCAGAAAACATACAGGCATCATAAGGTGTGTCAACAATTGCAGTAAAGGTATGACCGTCGCACACTCTGCCCCAAATCGGCATATAGCAGTCGCCCGTATTGATTTTACGCAGATAGTGTGCAAATCCGAAGGTTGACGCAAAATTTTCTTTGTATCCGTCAGGCATAATAAAGCCCTGTCTCATTGCGTCAATATGATAAGACTGCCTGCCTTTTTTCTTTGAATTGAACGGCGCCGGGAAATAAACAGCCTGAATATCAAAGCCTGTTTCATTTTCTGCCTTAACGGAAAATTCAGCGGTGTCCTCACCTGTAATTTTTGCAGTTAAAACCAAAGTAAAATCAAGCACTTTTCCGAAAGCCATATATCCCGAAAGTCTTGACACAATCTTATTATCACTGTATTCAAATTTTCTTTTAGGCGCAGAATAAAGAGTGCGGTAGGTGCTGATATATTTATCCTTGACTTTTTTTCGGATAATTATATACGGTGCTCTGCCGTCGCTTATCCAGGAAAAGCCGTTATGTATAATTTCATAATCACCGGTAAGGTCATTGATTTTCAGTTTAATATTACTCTTTTTCATAATCAGTCCTCAAGCATATTTTTTATTTTTTCACATTCTGTTAAATTTGAAAAGCCGTAAAATGCTTTTGCATTTTCAAAAAGAAATGAATTCTTTTCAAAGTCAGTTAACTCCATTGATTTTATGACAAAATCAAAGCTCATTTTGTATGTAATTTCAACCATTGTGCGAGGATAGTCGCTTCCCCACATAAGCTTATCAATACCGCAGATATCAACAGCCTCTCTTATTGCCTTTATTGCCGAGGGATAAGGGTAAAACTCGCTGTTGAAAAGCCATGTTATCCCTCCGCTTTCTATCATAACATTTTTACTCTGCGCAAGCCTAATCTGCTCTTTCCAACCGTTTCTTGTAACCATACCGAAATGACCGATTGCGATTTTTAAATTCGGATACTCCTTAATTATTTCAAGCAAAGAGCCTGTTTGAGTATCACCGTCGGCAAGGTCGATTGAAATGAATTTAGCATTTTTATCAGCCTCTTCAAACACCTTATAATGCTTTGTCAAATCCTGCGTTTTCAGTCTGCCTGCACATATTTTTATTCCGTCAAAGCCTTCAACGCTAAAGGGCTTTCCCTCCTTATAGAGTGAGCAGATTTTCAGCCTGTTTGGGTATTTTTCTTTGGCGGACAAAAGGTAGGTGTCCTGATTGCCGTCAATTTCTTCTTGGGTAATAACCGAACCGCTGACACCGGCATAGTCCATATTTGCAATGAAGCGTTCAATGGTATTTTCACCGTCTGTTATAAAGGGTGGCATCATCTGCCTGATTTCTCCGCCGAAATTGCTTTTTCCGTTTCCTACAGAAAAAACATTTCTGCCGTCAACCTTGCCGTTTTGTGTTTTCCACAAATGAGCATGAGCATCTATAATCATATCTTATTCCTCAAATTTTATAAGAAGCTTCGCAAGTGTACCGTCATTATGTGAAAGCGCCTCAAAGGCTTCTTTTGCATTACCGGCACTGTAAACACCGCTGACCATTTTTATTATATCAGCCTTACCGCTTTTTACAAGGTCAATAAGCTCTTCGAAATCCTTGGTAAAGGCGTTGCGGCTACCGAAAATATTAAGCTCTTTCTTCAAAATAACAGAGTGAACAAAGGTGGTTTCTCGCTTGCCGTTGCCGATTAAAATAATATTTGCACCGTGTGCCGCCTCATCAATACAATTTAAAAATGTTTCCGGTGCTCCGCAGGCTTCAACGCAAACATCAAAGCCGTTGCCGTTTGTAAATTTCTCGCAAGCCTTGTGCAAATCGGTTTGATTAACATTAACCAGACAATCTGCACCGAACTCTTTAGCAAGCTCAAGACGACTTGACAGCATATCGGCAATAAGCACTCTTGCGCCCATTGATTTAGCCTTAATTAGTGCAAAAAGTCCGATAGGACCTGCGCCCATAATCAAAAGGTTATCACCATCGCTAACCTCTGCCCTTGACAGAGCGTGACAGCTAATAGAAAACGGCTCTATAAGCGCCAGCTCCTTTGCAGAAAGACCCTTGCTGTCAATGATTCTTTCAACAGGCATTGTAATATATTCCTGAAAGCTGCCGTCACGCTGAATGCCCATTGTCTGATTGTCGTGGCAGGCATTAACTATTCCACGCTTGCAGGCATAGCATTTACCGCAGTTAAAATACGGATTGCAGGTTACAATATCTCCTGATTTAAGCCCTTTATTATTTTCGGAAATTTCAATAATTTGTGCTGAAAATTCGTGTCCCGGAATTCTCGGGTAAGTTGTAAAGGGCTGATTGCCTGTATAGGACGCCACATCGGCACCGCAGATACCGCAGTAAAGCACCTTTAAAAGCGCCTGCCCCTTTTCTGCCTTTGGCATTTCCTTTTCAATTATCTTTATCTCACCGGGCTTTGTTATTTCAATAGCTTTCATCATTTTTCCTCGTCAATATATTCTTTGTTCCAAATAACCGCAGTTTTAAGCGGCGCACCCTTGGAATAGATTTTGTTTTCATAAGCATTAGTAGGATTATTTATAAATTCGTCTTTGTCAATAAGCTCAACAAGGCTGTCAAACTTGCTTTCACAAAGTAGCTTAATTGCCGTTTCCATATGCTTTTGTGTAAAGTTGATAGACGCTAAAATCACTTGATTTTTAAAGCCGAACGGCATTGTGTCATACGTAACTTTAGGACCAAGCGAAAAGCTGTTATAAATTCCGTTACAGCCTAAAACATTTTGCTCAAAGGCTATGCGGTGCTCAATTTCAGTACCGCTTGTTGCGATAAAAATCGTTGCAGTACCGCCGATTTTGTCCGTTATTGCTTTGGCAGTTTCTTTTTCAGTAAGACCGTTTACGCACAAATAATCGCAGTTTAGTTCGTTCTTTACAAATTGAGCCTTTTTACTGCTTTCACCGCTTCTTGCAACAAAAAGAATTTTTGCTTTTTCTTGATTTCTTCTTATTTGGTCGCCGATAAAAAGTCCTGTTGCTCCTAAACCGAAAATAACAACTCGCTCAAATGTGCTTTCTACAGCCAACTTTCTTGCTGTCATTTCATCGCATTTGCGCCTTGCAAGCTCAACACGGAAATTCTGAGCCTCTCCTATATCACACATGCGCTCATACTGAAATACCGCGCAGGAATAAGGGTCGGAAAACACAAGCCTTTTTGCAAGGGATAACGGCAGTTTCGTTAGATTTTCGTATTCGGCAGGCAGGTGCAAAAGCATATCGGGATTAAAATATCCCTTGTCGCAGAAAATACCGTCTGCACCGTCGCAGCCGTATTCAAAATATGTTTCATCCTCGGTAAATCGAGTTGGGTCGAAGCTATCACCGCCTCTTATTAAAACAATGGCAAAACGGTTTTCACTCGGCACCCAAACAACGCCCTCGTGTCCGTTGATAAGCCTTGACTGCCCTTCGGGGAATTTTTTATCAAGAAGTCCCTGCCTGCCCATTTTCATCAGCTCAAAATCCGTTCCGCAAAAGCCGCAGAAAACAGGTATTGCTTCAAGGCCTGCTTTTTTCTCCCCTCCCCTTAATCTTTGGCGAGGAGGATTTATCAAATTAACCTCGCCGTATTTTATCGGCTCTTTTTCATCGTTTATAAAATATGTACCGTAAGTTTTCAAATTAAAACCCCTTAAAAATCTTTTATTTCAACATTGATATTATTGTTTTTATCAAGAGTTATAACCGTACCGCCCAAGGTTTTAAATGAGAAATAGCAGTTATATGAGCTTTTTGTCATATAGCAAAGCTTTACTCCGTTATAATCTGCAATAAAATTGTTATTATGGTCGTGACCTGCAAGCATATATGTTCCGCCGTTTTCTTTAAACGCTTCAAAAAATCCGTCGTTATTAATGGCAGTACAGCTCTCCTCCTGTCGAAGTCCCATTTCAAAATTATCTGTAAGCTCATTATATTCGGGTACAGGAACATGCAAAAATGCAATATTAGGAACGGCTTTACCGCTTGTTTCGTTAATTCCGTTTACAGCCCATTCATACCATTCAATTTGATTTTCATTAACTCCTCCGTCGGTAATCTGTCCGTCAACAACTCTAAACTGACCGTCATCAAGCATAAAGAGTGAATAAACAACCTCATCATTTCGTGTAAGATTAACTATATAGTTACCCATACCGTTCATACCTTCGGGACCGCATTTAAAAAGGCAATGCTCCGCGCTTTCATATATTTCGGCAAGCTTTGCCTTGTCTGCTCTGCCCTC
>JBJEPL010000048.1:0-2100 GCA_051881215.1 Eubacterium sp.
CAGAAGAACTGAAAAAGAGATTATTATAAAAAAGAGCAGCCTGTTTAAGGGCTGCTCTTTTGCCGTATTTAACTTATTTATAAACTCTAGGTATTCTCGGATTAACCATAAGCGGAGATATATCAACAGTTGCCAAATCGCCTGTTTTAACATCACTTCCGGTTATATCAACCGCAGTATGAGAAAGGCCGATTTCTCCGATAACGCTGAACATTCTTCCGTTAATTCTCACATACATTTGCTGTTTTTTAAGAAACTTTTTAAGCTGTGAAAGTACGGAATGAAAATCGGCAATTTCCTTTTCCTTGGTAAGACCGAAGCCGTCGTAGTGCCCGATAGGAACAATGGCGATTTTTGTTTCTCTTTTTGTCTTATAAAGACCGTTGTAGCCTATTGAATATCCTGCCGGAACCGTTTTTGTTTCAATAACTTCAGCCTCAAGAACGCCTATTCTGTTGAGCTTTGTTTTGCTTTTCGTGATAACCCGTCCAGTAAAAGCGGAGCCTATTCTAACACTGTCAAGGCAAACACCCTCAACATTGAGCAAAGCAGGGGAGTTGCTTGCATGAAGCGTTCCGACATCTATTCCCGTTTTGCTTATCTGCGCCATTGTGTCCTTGAATAATTCAAGCTGTACCTTTGTAAGCTCCTCATTTCTGAAAGCCGAGGAAAAATGCGTGTATGCTCCGATAAAATTAAGATTATCAAGGCTGTAGCATTTAATTGCATCTTCAACCTGACTCGGCATAAATCCGTATCTGCCCATTCCGGTATCAACTTTAAGGTGGCATTTTGTTTTAACACCCAAATCCTTTGATGCCTTGTCCATGGTCATTGCGGCATCAAGCGAGCCGATAGTGGCAATACAGCCGTTTTCGGCAATAACTTTTGCTTCGCCTTCAATGCAGGTTGAGCGCATAACAAGAATGTCGTTATCATTGTCAAGAACCTCTTTAAGCTCCTTGATATCGTCAACCTCTGTAACGGCAAAGGTTTTGATACCGCTGTTTTTTAAAACATCGGCAAGCTCCTTTATTCCGAAGCCATAGCCGTTTCCCTTTACAACACCGATAAGCGGCACTTTAGCTTTGCCCTTTATAATGCTGATATTTTCTTCAAGCAGCGCTTTATCAATAATATATCTGCTCATTGCTCTGTTTCCTTAATTATCTGATTTTTGAAAGTATTTTTGTTGCTAAATTATAAAGCTTGTAAACAGGCTTGTTGATTACATAGTCAAACTCGCCGACAAATTCCTTCATATATCCGCCGAAGCCGTGCTTGAATCTCCATAATCCGTAGTGAGGGTTATCGGGATTTTGGCAGTCACCCGATATTCCGCCGAAATCATAAACCTTACAGCCGCATTCCATACCCCACTGCATCATTGCCCATTGAAGTGCATAGTTAGGATAAACATTTCTGTGAGCGTTAGAGGAAGCTCCGTACTGATACTTCATAACATTCTGACCCCATTTTATAGCAAGAGTGCCTGCAATTGCTTCTCCGTTGTAATACGCCATATAAAGTCTGGCGTCGTCTGTCATGCAGTCAAGAATTTTTTCAAAATACCATTTAGGTCTTGTGGAAAAGCCGTCTCTTTCACCTGTTTCATTCATAATCCTGATGAAATCGTCAAGAGCCTCTTTACCGCATATTTTTACTTCAACGCCCTTTTTAGGAGCCTTTCGGATTCTGTTTCTGTAATCCGATTTAAAGGTGAGCATAAGCTCGTCCTCGGTCATACCGTTATAATCAAAGCAGTAAACAAATCTCGGCTGAACATTCTCAAAATCCATACAACCGGGATTAAGCTCAACAAAGCCTTTATTTACTATGTGCTCCTTGAAAGCAGTATTTTGAATAACGATTTCAGGGTCAATTTTAAGGCAGTATGCCTTGTATTGCTTTCCTATTTCAAGCAGACCGTCAAATAAAGCGTCAAAGGTGTCAAAGTCGTTTTCATCGCATACAAATCCTCTGCAGCAGTACATAAGAGAGTATTTTATTACGGGTATTGACCTTATAAGCACGGCGGCGGAGCCTTTAATTTCTCCGTTATCGTCTTTAAGCATAATTGCTTCAAATTTCCAAGCCGAT
>JBJEPL010000049.1:0-7060 GCA_051881215.1 Eubacterium sp.
TAATACTAAATAATATATTAATTCAATATGTGGAGGAAATATTTTGAAAATTCTTGTTATTAACTGCGGCAGTTCATCTCTCAAATATCAGTTAATGGATATGTCTGACGAATCTGTCCTCTGCAAAGGTGCTATTGAAAGAATAGGAATGAAAATCTACGGCGGAGAGGAAAATGTTATCGTAAAGGTTAACGGCAATAAGTATACATACGATAAAGAGCTTTTAACCCATACCGATGCCTTTAACGAGGTTAAGTATATCCTTTCCGAGGGAGAGTACAAGGTAATCGACTCCTTTGACGAGATTGACGCTATCGGTCACCGTGTTGTTCAGGGCGGTGATAAATATACAGAGAGCGTTCTTATCGACGAAGATGTTGTTAAAACCGTTGAAGAGCTTTCTCCTCTTGCTCCGCTTCATAATCCTGCTAATTTACAGGGCTACAAGGCATGCCTTTCTGTTGTGGGTCCCGATGTCCCTCAGGTTGCTGTTTTTGATACGGCATTCCACAGCACAATGCCGCCGAAAGCATATATGTATGCTGTTCCTTATGAATATTATGAAAAATACGGTGTTCGCCGCTACGGCTTCCACGGTACTTCTCATAAATATGTTTCTCACAGAGTTGCGGATAAAATAGGTAAGGATATTACAGAGCTTAAAATAATTACCTGCCATCTCGGCAACGGCTCATCAATTGCCGCTGTTGAACACGGCAAGGTAGTTGATACATCAATGGGCTTTACTCCGCTTGACGGCTTTATGATGGGTACCCGTTCCGGCGGCGTTGACCCTTCTGTTGTAACTTTTATTGAAAAGAAGTTAGGCATAACCCCTGATGAGATGGATAAGATTCTTAATAAAAAGTCAGGTGTAAACGCTATTTCCGGCGTATCTTCCGATGACCGTGATATTTGCGCTGCGCAGAATGCCGGTAACAAGAGAGCCGAGCTTGCCCATGAAATGCAGGCTTATGAAATAGCTAAATATATCGGCTCTTATATCGCCGCGATGAACGGCGTTGACGCTATCGTGTTTACAGGCGGTATCGGTGAAAACGGCTTCTGGCTTCGTTCAAGAATTTGTTCATACTTTGGATATATGGGCATCGCTATTGATGAAGAGCTTAACAAAGTAACGGTTAAGGGCGCAGAAGCAGAGCTTACATCGCCTGACAGCAGAGTAAGAGTATTCATTCTTGCAACTGATGAGGAACTCACTATTGCAAGAGATACTGCTCAAATTGCTCAAAAATTAAAAGAAAACAAGTAATTAAAATATATAATAAAGGAGGAGTAGCAATGCCTGAAATTAAGTACGAAATCACAGAGCATCTCGGTGTCATTTCCGAAACAGCAAGAGGCTGGACAAGAGAGGTTAATATGATTTCATGGAACGGCCGTGAGCCTAAAATTGATGTCAGAGATTGGTCACCGGACCACTCAAAAATGAGCAAGGGTCTTACCTTCACTCTTGATGAAGTTAAGGAACTTACAAAGCTTGTAGAAAAGCTCTAAAAGCATTTTAAATTTAGGGGCAACAGATTTTGTTGCCCTTGAACTTTTATATTCGAGGTATAAAGAATTATGGAATGGACTTCATTAAACGATTTAAGAGAGAAATATCTTTCTTTCTTTGAAAGCAAAGGGCATTTGAGATTGCCGAGCTTTTCTCTTGTTCCTAACGGGGATAAAAGCCTTTTGCTTATAAATTCCGGTATGGCACCGATGAAAAAATATTTTACGGGCGAGGTAACTCCGCCGAGAAAACGCGTTACAACCTGCCAAAAGTGTATCCGTACACCTGATATTGAATGTGTGGGCAAAACAGCCCGTCACGGTACCTTTTTTGAGATGCTCGGTAACTTCTCATTCGGCGATTATTTTAAAAAGGAAGCAACTGCATGGGCTTGGGAATTCTGCACAAAGGTGCTTGAAATGCCTGTTGATAAGCTCTATGTAACTATATATGAAAATGACGATGAGGCATTTGAAATTTGGACAAAGCAAAACGGTGTTTCTCCCGACCATATTGTAAGGCTCGGTAAAGAGGATAATTTTTGGGAGCACGGCTCGGGTCCCTGCGGTCCATGCTCCGAAATATATTTTGACCGCGGTGAAAAATACGGCTGCGGCAGCCCCGACTGCGGTCCCGGCTGTGACTGCGACAGATATACCGAATTCTGGAACAATGTATTTACACAGTTTGATAACGACGGAAACAACAATTATACTCCTCTTGACCATCCGAATATTGATACAGGTATGGGTCTTGAGCGTCTTGCCTGCATTATGCAGGGAGTTGATAATATTTTTGAGGTCGACACCGTTCAGAATATTATGAAAAAGATTTCCGAAATTTCAGGTGTTAAATATCACGAAAATGAGAAAAACGATGTTTCTCTTCGTGTTATTACAGACCATGTCCGCTCTGCTACATTTATGATAGGCGACGGCGTAATTCCTTCAAATAACGGCAGGGGATATGTTCTTCGCAGGCTTATCCGCCGCGCTTGCCGTCACGGCAGGCTTTTAGGTATAAACGAGCCGTTTCTTTATAAGGTTTGCAAAACTGTTATTAAGGAAAATGAAACTGCTTATCCCGAGCTTGCCGATAAAGAGGAGCTTATTACAAAGGTTATTCTTTCCGAGGAGGAATCCTTCGGTAAGACCATTGATGCAGGTCTTGCTCTTCTTGACGAATATATTGCAAAAACCGATGGTAAGGTTTTCTCCGGTGAGGATGCTTTCAAGCTTAATGACACCTATGGCTTTCCTCTTGACTTGACTAAAGATATCCTTGAGGAAAAAGGATATACGGTAGATGAGGACAAGTTTGAGGCGCTTCTTGCCAATCAAAAGTCAACGGCACGCGCTGCACGAAAAGACGCAGGCGCTGATGCGTGGAAGGGCGAAGCTGTTAAGATTGATGCCGAAAAAACCGAATTTGTCGGTTACACGGATTTTGAATGTGACAGTAAGATTATCGCAATTATAAATTCAGACGGCGAATTTGTTGATATGCTCGGTGCAGGCGAGGATGGTGTTGTTGTCCTTGATAAGACGCCGTTTTATGCCCTGTCAGGCGGTCAGGTCGGCGACAGCGGCGTTATCAAGAACGGTGAAGCAAATGCGTTTATTGTTGCCGATACTTCAAAGAATGCCGACGGTATTTATCTGCACAGCGGTAAGGTTTCAAGAGGTATTATCAGCACAGGCGATATTGTCATAGCAAGCATTAATGCCTTTAGGCGCAAATCAATAATGAAAAACCATACTGCCGCCCATCTGCTTCAGGCTGCACTCAGGAGGGTTTTAGGAACTCATGTTGAGCAGGCAGGTCAGCTTGTAAACGAAAAGGAAGTTCGCTTTGACTTTACTCATTTCAATCCTATGACTGATGAAGAGCTTACCGAGGTTGAGCTTCTTGTAAACAAATTTATAATGCAGGCTCAGAGTGTAACAATGCAGGAAATGCCGATTGAAGAAGCCAAAAAGATGGGTGCTATGATGCTCTTCGGCGAAAAATACGGTGATATTGTTCGAGTAGTTAAGGCAGGAGATTTTTCAACTGAATTTTGCGGCGGTACTCATGTATCAAACAGCGGCGAGCTTGGGCTTTTCAAAATTGTTTCAGAGTCCTCTGTAGCCGCCGGAGTCCGCAGAATAACTGCTTATACAGGATTTAATCTTCTTAAATATCTTAACACAACCGAGGCAATGGTTAAGCTTGTTTCTTCAGCACTTAAAACAAGTGATAGCGATATAAGCGAGAGAGTAAATGCCATTGTTAGCGAAATTAGGAATAAGGATAAGGAAATTCAGAAGCTCAACGCACAGATTACAAAGCTTAAGAGTGCCGATATGTTCTCAAAGCCTGTTGATGTTGACGGACTTGAGGTTTATACAGCAAAGGTTGAGGGAACTACTCCGGATGCACTGCGCTCTATGGGCGACGACCTTAAGGGTAAGGGCGATAATGTTGTAGCAGTAATTGCAGGCATTAACGCAGATAAGGCTAATTTTGTCGCAGTATGCGGTAAAAATGCAATATCAAAGGGCGTTAAAGCAGGCGATTTGGTTCGTGAGATTGCAAAGCTTGCAGGCGGCGGAGGCGGCGGCAGACCGGATTCCGCTATGGCAGGAGCTAAAGATATTACAAAAATAGATACAGCTGTTGAGGCTGTTGTCGATACTGTAAAATCACTTATGAAATAAGAGGTAGAAAAAATGTGTTTGTTTTGTGAAATAATCGCAGGAAATGTTCCTTCAACAAAGGTATATGAGGACGATATGATTCTTGCCTTCAAGGATATCAACCCTGTTGCACCTGTTCATATCATTATTGTTCCCAAAGAGCATATTGAGTGTGCCAACGGTGTTAATGAAAAAAATAGCAAATATATAGCGCGTATTTTTGAAAAAATTCCCGAAATTGCAAAATCACAGGGAATAGAAGCCTACAGAATTATCAATAACTGCGGCGCCGATGCCGGTCAGACTGTTATGCACCTGCATTTTCACCTTATCGGCGGTGTAAAAATGGGGGCAAAAATAGTATGAGTGATGAATATTACACTTTAAAAATAGCAGGACTTACACGCGAGCTTAAAAAGTTTTCTGTTTCCGACAGCCTTGATATTGCCGCATTCATTCTTTTCGGCGATGTTGAGCTGACAGAGGCCTGCGCGCAGGCGCTGTTAAAGAAGTGCCCGGATTTTGATTACATTATTACTCCGGAGGCTAAATCAATTCCTCTTGCATACGAGATGAGCCGTTTAAGCGGTAAAAAATATATCGTTGCGAGAAAAGGCGTTAAGGTTTATATGGATAATCCCGAAAAGGTTACTGTCCGTTCTTTAACCACTCAAAAGGAGCAGACCCTTTATCTCGGCCACGAGGACGGCGATTTGATTAAAGGAAAAAAGGTTTTAATAGTTGATGATGTAATTTCAACAGGTGAGAGTCTTAAGGCTGTTCAGGAGCTTGTTAAGGTTTTCGGCGCTCAAATCGTTGCTTCGTGTGCTCCTCTTGCAGAGGGAGATGCCGCCGAGCGTGACGATATAATATTCCTTGAAAAGCTTCCTTTATTTTTTAAATAAATAAAATGATTAAAAGCAGCAGAAAAATCTGCTGCTTTTGTATTTTTTATAAAAAATTGTTAAACATATTATCGGTGAAAAATATGTTTAAGGATTCAAAAAAGGTTGCAGTTGTCGGAGTAGGTATGGTAGGTATGTCCTTTGCCTATTCGTTGCTTAATCAGAATATCTGCGACGAGCTTCTGCTCATTGATATAAACAAGGAACGCGCAAGGGGAGAGGCGATGGACCTTTCTCACGGGCTTCCCTTTGCTCCAAGCTCAATGAAAATAACTTCAGGGGAGTACAGCGACTGCGCCGATGCCGATGTAGTTGTAATATGTGCAGGCGCCCCTCAAAATCCCGGAGAATCAAGACGCGATTTGCTCCAAAATAACTATAAGGTATTTCAGTCAATAGTCAATCCTATTGTTGCAAGCGGTTTTAACGGCGTTTTCCTTGTTGCTTCAAATCCTGTTGATATAATGACGCAGGTGGTTTATACTTTGTCGGGATTTCCTGCCTCTCGCGTTCTCGGCTCGGGAACTGCGCTTGATTCTGCAAGGCTTCGCCATATGATGAGCGATTATTTTAATATCAATCCGAGAAATGTTCATGCGTATGTTATCGGCGAGCACGGCGACTCCGAGTTTGTTGCATGGAGTCAGGCGTCTATATCCTTTAATTCTTTGAATAAGCTTGCGGAGAAAAATGAAAGCCTTATGGAGGATATGAGGCAAATTGCCGTTGATGTCCGTGATTCTGCATATGAAATTATTAAAGCAAAAAAAGCTACCTATTACGGTATTGGAATGGTGCTTGCAAGATTGACAAGAGCAATTTTATTTGATGAAAATTCAATATTTACGGTTTCTGCATATTTAAAGGGCGAGTACGGAGAAAGAGGGCTTTATGTCGGCGTTCCGTGTGTTGTCAACAGAAACGGAGTAAGAGAAATTCTTGAAATGACGCTTAATGAAGACGAAAAGAAATCCTTTGATGCCTCATGCTCGGTTCTGCGTGAAATGAAAGAAGAAATCGGAATATAAAAACAAGGTGCAAAGCTCTGCACCTTGTTTTTTATTCGTTAATTAGATATGTACCGCTGTTCATAACGGCTATTGCATTTTCACCGAACTTATAAAAGCGTTTTATGCTGTCGTTGAAATTGAGATAATCCGAAACGGTAAAGTTGTTTCCGTCGATTTTTCTTACCTTATTGTTGTCACAGCAAACATATATATCCTTGCCGTCAAACGAAATATGCGTCGGATTTATAAAGGTTTGCGCGTCCTTGCCTCCGATACGCAAATCAACATTCATATTCTGGCAGGAGTATCTTATAACGCAGTTTTCATTCGGACAGATGCTCCAAAAATATTTTCCCTCTAAAGCGAGATATTTAACTGTTTGCTCGTGATATTCAAACTCTCCCGTCCATTCAAGCTCACCGTCACGGCTGAAAATTCCTGCTTCTCCGTTAGGATATATTGCAAGAACTCTTCTGTCATAAAGCACAGCGGCGTCGCATTGAACAAAATTCGGAATTATTTGGCTTATTCGGTTGAAATTAGCTCCGAATTTCTTTAATAAATAAGCGCTTTTTGTAGATACATCAATGCTCTTTTTATCAAAATTGACAACGGAATACTGTACCTTGTATTGACTTGGATTTGCAAGAGGCTTTTTCTCAACAATAATAACAGAATTATCACTGTATTTAATTATATCAACTATTTCTTTAGAACTGATCAGCTGCAAGGCTTAATCCTCCGATTCCGATAAAGAAGTATTGGCAAGATAGCCGAGAGTTAAAAGGCTGTCCGTAAGATGCACATTTTCAACAAGTACATCCGGATGCGCCATCGCGATATCGAATGTTGAAAAATTCCAGAAGCATTTTATTCCTACATTTACAAGTAAATCCGTAATTTCTCTCATATCTGTAGAGGGAATACAGGTTACGGCACATACAGGAT
>JBJEPL010000050.1:0-7055 GCA_051881215.1 Eubacterium sp.
TAAAGTATGCACAGTCAATAGGAATGGGAGGACTTGGTTATCTTGAAGTGCTTGAAGATAAGAGCTACAAGGGACCAATTGACAAGTTTATTCCTGATGATATGAAAACGGAACTTGCTGATTTGGCGGGATTACAGTCTGGAGATACCATTTTCTTTATAGCAGACAAGGAAAAACAGGCAGCACTTTATGCAGGTCAGATTCGTACAGAGCTTGCTGACAGACTTGATCTTCTCGAAAAGAATGCATACAGATTCTGTTATATAAACGACTTCCCAATGTATGAGTATGACGAGGAGGAGAAGAAGATAGGATTTACCCATAATCCGTTTTCAATGCCGCAGGGAGGTCTTGACGCCCTTGAAAATAAGGACCCTCTCGATATTCTTGCCTATCAGTATGATATCGTATGCAACGGCGTTGAGCTTTCATCGGGCGCTGTTCGTAACCACGATATTGATATTATGAAAAAGGCGTTTGAAATTGCAGGCTATGATGAGTCTGTTCTCAAAGAAAAATTCGGCGCACTCTATACCGCCTTCCAGTTCGGCGCTCCTCCTCATGCAGGCATGGCTCCCGGCATTGACCGTATGATAATGCTTCTTCGCAATGAAGAGAATATAAGAGAGGTTATTCCTTTCCCTATGGACGGTAAGGCGCAGGATCTTATGTGCGGCGCTCCGAATGAAATTACAGAGCAGCAGTTAAGAGAAGTACACATCAAACTTAGAAAATAATTGGAGTTGATCATATGTTAGAAAAAGACGAGGTTTTAAAGCTTGCTCATCTTGCAAGACTTGAATTTTCCGATGATGAGCTTGATAAAATAATTAAGGATATGGACGATATTATTGCGTTTGCCGATACGATTAACAATTCGGTTGAGGGCGATGCGGAAAAAATCAGAAACGTATCTTCAAATGCTACTCCTGCAGAGGATTTCAGGGAGGATGTTGTAAAACCGTCTCTTCCTAATGAAAAAATCCTTTCAAATGTAAACGCTTCAAAGGGTATGTTCTGTGTAAAGGGAGGAATATAAATGAGAGAAATAATTGCTCCTTTATCAAAAATGCTCAAGGATAAGGAAATTTCCTCTGTTGAGCTTACAAATAAATACATTACTGCAATAGAGGCAGATAACGAAAAATTCAATGCCTATGTTTCAACAACCTTTGATAAAGCATTGGAAAATGCAAGGAAAGCAGATGAAATGCTCGCTTCCGGCAAGGCAGGCGCTTTAACCGGTATTCCGATGACCTTAAAGGATAATATTTGCTCCGACGGCGATTTAACAACCTGCTGTTCAAAAATTCTTGAGGGATTTAGACCATATTATGATGCAACTGTATGGACAAAGCTTAAAGCGCAGGGCGCTGTTATGCTCGGAAAAACAAATATGGATGAGTTTGCTATGGGCTCAACAAGCGAAACAAGCTGCTACGGTGCTCCGCTTAATCCAAGGAATACCGCTCATGTTACAGGCGGCTCCTCCGGCGGCGTTGCTGCGGCTGTATGCGCTAATATTGCCGCATACGGTCTCGGCTCCGATACAGGCGGCTCGGTTAGACAGCCTGCTTCCTTCTGCGGAATAGTCGGACTAAAGCCAACCTACGGCGCTGTTTCAAGATACGGACTTATTGCCTACGGCTCATCGCTTGACCAAATCGGCGTGCTGGCAAATTCGGTTAAGGATACAGCAGTTGTTTTTGATGCAATTTCGGGCGTTGATGAGCATGACCAGACCAGCGTTGATTTTGATTTCGGTAATATTGCCGACACTCTCGGACAAAAAGATGTCAAGGGACTTAAAATAGGTATTGCCCGTGAATATTTCGAGGGAATTTACGATGAAATAAAAGACGCAATAATGCAGGCAGTTAAGCTTTATGAGAATAACGGAGCGGAAATTATTGATATCAAGCTTCCTGTTTTAAAGCAGGCGCTCCCTGTTTATTATATCATTGCCTGCGCCGAAGCGTCGTCAAATCTCGGCAGATATGACGGCATTCGTTACGGCTACAGAGCTGAAAATTTCAACGATGTTGAAGAGATGATTTTAAAAACAAGAACGCAGGGCTTCGGCGAAGAGGTTAAAAGAAGAATTATGCTCGGCACATATGTGCTTTCTTCGGGTTATTATGATGCTTATTATAAAAAAGCATGCCTGCTTCGTGAAAATCTCATTGCCGATTTCGATGAGATTTTCAATACCTGTGATGTCCTTATTGCTCCGACTGCGCCTAATACGGCGTTCCCGCTCAACTTTGGCGGTGCTTCTCCTGTTGATATGTATTTATCCGATATTGCAACCGTTCCCATTAACATTACCGGCGTTCCTGCAATAAGCGTTCCTGTAATGAATGACAGCAACGGTCTTCCTATCGGTATGCAGATTATCGGCAAGAAGTTTTCCGAAAAAACACTTCTTGATACTGCATATTTCTATGAGAAGAATGCCGAGGATAAGGTCGGCAATTTTGAAGGAGGTGTTCTGCTTTGAGCTATCAGTTAGTCTGCGGTATTGAAACGCACATTGAGCTTGCAACAAAAACAAAGATTTTCTGTAACTGCACAACGCAGTTCGGCGGAGAACCCAATACCCATTGCTGTCCTGTTTGTACAGGTCAGCCGGGAGCGCTTCCCATATTGAATAAGCAGGTTATAGAATATGCCGTAAGAGCAGGACTTGCAGTTAACTGCAAAATCAACAACAATTCTCATATGGACAGAAAAAACTATGTCTATCCCGACCTGCCTAAAGCATATCAGATTTCGCAGTTTGACGAGCCTGTATGCGTTGACGGCTATGTTGAGCTTGATTCGGGCAAAAAAATAAGAATTGAGAGAATTCATATCGAAGAGGACGCAGGTAAGCTTGTTCACGATGGCGGATACACCTATGTTGATTATAACAGGGGCGGCGTTCCGCTTATTGAAATTGTATCTATGGCTGATATTTCAACTCCGCAGGAGGCAAGGGAATATGCCGAAAAGCTTCAGCTTATTATGCGCAATGTCGGCGTTTCCGACTGCAAAATGCAGGAGGGCTCAATGAGGTGTGATGTCAATGTATCAATTCATCAGCCGGGCGAGCCTTGGGGTACGAGAACGGAGATTAAAAATATTAATTCGCTTTCCAATATTGTCCGTGCCATGGAGCTTGAAATGGAAAGGCAGGAGGATATTCTCGATGCCGGCGAAAAGGTAATTCAGTCAACCATGCGATATGACGCTGACAGTGATACCGTTTATGTTCTTCGTACAAAGGAGAATGCCGATGATTACCGCTATTTTCCTGAGCCGGATATTTTAAGATTTTATATTTCTCCTAAAACTGTTGAGAAAATAAGGGCCTCTCTTCCGGAGCTTCCCGATGCAAAGCTCAAAAGATATGTTGAGGATATGAAGCTTCCCGAAAATAACGCAAGGCTTATTTATAAATACAGAAATGTTACTGAATTTTTCGATTCTGCCGTTAATGATGGCGCAAGCGCAGGAAATGTTCTTAATATGATTTTAGGACCTATTTACGCAACCCTTCAGACAGAGAGCGATAAGGAAAGCTTCAATATCAAGACAACATCAAAACAGCTTGCCGATTTGGTTAAGCTTATTGATGAAAAGAAAATCCGTGCCAATAAAGCAAAGGAAACCCTTTCTCTGATGCTTGAAAGCGGTAAGGATGTTAACGAATATATCAAGGCAGAGGATATGGCAGGACTTTCCGATGATGATTTGAAGGCGCTTTGTCAGGGCGCAATTGATGCAAATCCAAAGGCTGTTGAGGATATAAAAAACGGCAAGGACAAAGCAATCAATGTTATGTTCGGCTATGTTATGAAAAATTCGCGCGGTAAAGCCGATGTGTCAAAGGCAGAAATAATTATCAGAGAGTTAATAGGCTGATAAACATAAAAAATCAAGCAGGCAGTGAAATTACTCACTGCCTGCTGTGCTGTTTAACGTGTATTATTAAATAAATATAAACAGTTTTTGTTAAAATATACAAAAAAGTTATTGAACGCAGATGATTTTCATTGTATAATAAAAATGTTAAATTAAAGAGAGGAGCAAAACTCTATGAAACACCCGGAAATTATTGAAAAAATGACCTTGGAGCAAAAGGCGGCTTTTGTTTCAGGCTACGATTATTGGCATCTTGAGGAGGCACCTCAGCTCGGTCTGCCGAAGATTATGATTACCGACGGCCCTCACGGTCTGCGTAAGCAGAATACCGATAAAAAAACATCGGAGGGTATCGGACTCGGCAATTCTGTTCCTGCAACCTGCTTTCCTCCTGCGGCAACATCTTCCTGTTCTTGGGATGAGGATTTGCTTAAAGAAGAGGGCGAGGCTCTTGCAGAGGAATGCTTAAAGGAGCAGGTATCAACCATTCTCGGCCCCGGAACAAATATCAAGCGCTCTCCTGTCTGCGGCCGTAACTTTGAGTATTTCAGTGAGGATCCGTTTCTTGCAGGTAAATGCTCTGCCAATCTTGTAAACGGCGTTCAGTCAAAGGGTGTGGGCACATCATTAAAGCACTTTGCCTGTAACTCGCAGGAAGCCTTCAGAATGGTTATAAACGAGGTTGTTGACGAAAGAGCAATGAGAGAGCTTTATCTCACTGCATTTGAAATCTGCGTTAAAGAGGCACAGCCTTGGACTATAATGAACTCATATAACCGTATTAACGGAGTATACGCTTCTCAAAACGAGTGGCTTCAGGAAAAGGTGCTTCGTGACGAGTGGGGCTTTAAGGGCCTTGTTGTTACAGACTGGGGCGCTTCGGTTGACCGTATTCCGGGACTTAAATACGGTACCGATTTGGAAATGCCGTCATCGGGAGGCCTTAATACAAAGAAAATTATTGAAGCAGTTAATAACGGCGAGCTTGATATTGAGGTGCTCAATAAGAGAGTGGATAATGTAGTTGACCTCATTGTTAAATCAAAGCCTGCCCTTGAGAAAAAGCATACATACGATATTGAGGCTCATCATAAGCTTGCTCAAAAGGTAGCAGAGGGCTCAATGGTGCTTCTTAAAAATGACGACGCTGTTCTTCCTCTTAAAAAGGGACAGAAGGTTGCTGTTATCGGCGAAATGGCAAAGAGTCCGCGCTTCCAGGGCGCAGGTTCGTCTGTTATCAATCCTACAAAGCTTGATAACGCTTATGACAGGCTTACAGAGCTCGGCGTTGATGTCGTTTATGCGCAGGGCTATGAAAAGAGCAAGGATGAAATCAATAATACCCTTGTATCCGAAGCAGTAAACGCTGCAAAGCAGGCTGATGTTGCAGTAGTATTTGCAGGTCTTACCGAGGAATTTGAGGGCGAGGGCTACGACAGAGAATCTGTCGAAATGCCAAACAGCCATAATAACCTTATATCTGAAATCGCAAAGGCAAATCCTAATACTGTTGTTGTGCTTGCAGGCGGTTCAGTAGTTAATATCAAGTGGCTTGACGAGGTTAAGGCTCTTCTCAATTCGGGTCTCGGCGGTCAGGCTGGCGGTACTGCTGTTGCCAATATCCTTACAGGCGAGGTTAATCCTTCAGGTAAAACCTCTGAAACATATCCTTTAAGCTTCAGCGATAACCCGACCTACGGCAACTATCCGGGCGGACCTGTAACGAGCGAGCACAGAGAGTCTGTTTATATCGGATATCGTTATTATGATACCGCAAAGAAGGACGTTTTGTTCCCGTTCGGCTTCGGACTTTCATATACAACCTTTGAGTACAGCGATATTAAGCTTTCCTCAACGGATATTAAGGATACCGATACAGTTACAGTATCGTTTAAAATCAAGAATACAGGCGCAGTTGACGGCGCAGAGATTGCACAGCTTTATGTTGCAGATAAGGAATCAACAATTTTCCGCCCTGTTAAAGAGCTTAAGGGCTTTAAAAAGGTATTCCTTAAAGCAGGCGAGGAAAAGGAAGTTTCAATTGAACTTTCAAAAAGAGCCTTTGCTTTCTATAATGTTAAGCTCGGCGACTGGATGGTTGAAACAGGCGAGTTTGATATTCTTGTCGGTGCGTCAAGCCGTGATATCAGACTTTCCGCAGCTATGACAGTTACATCAACAGTTGAAGCTGAAATCCCCGATTACAGGCAAACGGCTCCTGCCTACTATACAGCAGATATCAGCGGTATGAGGGGCGAGCAGTTTGAGGCTGTATACGGTCAGAAATTACCTTCACCTGAACCTGATAAATCAAAGAAGATTGATATATATTGCTGCCTTAATGACGCTCGTCATACAAAGTGCGGCGGTAAAATTTGCAGACTTATTGAAAAGATTATGTCAGGTATGGGCTCGGATGCCAACGGCGACGGAAAAATGCTTGCTGCAATGGCAACGCAAATTCCTATTCGTAACTTTGTGGCTATGAGTATGGGCGTATTTTCTCCTGAAATGGCAGACGGATTGCTTATGATGCTCAATGATGACCAGTCAAGCTTCGTCGGCTTCTCAAAGATTTTCTGGAGAATAGGCGGCGCTCTTACAAGGCTTCCTGCTCTTCTTAAATCAATCTGATAAATTGAACACAAAAAAGGTCGTATCCTAAAGATACGACCTTATTTTTTATGATTTTCAATATGTTTTTTCAGCACAAGATTAATATATTGTGAAAGAGAGCGGTCATCCTCTTCCGCAAGGTCTCTGATTGTTGCAAGCAAATCTCCGTCAATAGTAATACTAATCTTTTCTTTTAACGGTTTCATAATATCACCCAAATAAATATATCACACTTTCGCTTATAGTATTGACAAGTATGAAAAAGTAGGATAAAATACTACTAAAATATATTTGAAAGAGGTAAATTATGAAAAAATTTATAAGCGTTTTATTATCAGTAGTTCTGCTTTTCAGCATAACAGCCGGAATTGATTTGTCTGCATATGCGTTGTATGATGATATAACAAATGCATATGTATATTCATATGGAGAAACATATAAAGGTTATATGAATCGCTCTAATCCAAAAGACTATTTAAGTTTCAATGTACCTGAAACAGGAGTTGTTACAATTAATTTTAAATACTATGGTG
>JBJEPL010000051.1:0-2092 GCA_051881215.1 Eubacterium sp.
TTGATACGGTTACGGTCTTTGCGTTAGTAAATTTACTGCTTGTGCTGTACTGAATTTCGTATCCTGTTGTCTGTGAGGATTGCTTCTTCCACTTAACTGTAAATCCCTTTGATTTTGCGGTTACGCTTGAAATGCTTGTGGATTTCGGCTTGATTGTAAAGCTCTTCTTTATCGTACCGACATACTGATGCTTAAAGGTTACGGTTACCGTATAGGTTCCGGGATTTTTTCTGTCAGGGTCATAAACGACATCGTAGTATTTTGAAGAAATCGTTTTGCCGTTTGCGGTTTTAACAGTTACCGAAGGCTTTTTAACCTTACCGTCGTAGACATATGAGGTATTTGAAAGTGTAACCTTATAATTTGAAGCGTCGATTAAGGCGATAAATTCCCTGTTATATTTTTCGGCATAGGACTGCGCCGTTGAATTTTTATAGCCGTAAATAGTGGCTTTTTGAGGTATTGTCTCCTTCTTATCATCAATCTTGCTCTTCGGGTTTAATACCCTTACTTCAGACAGGCTTGAACAATCTCTGAAGGTATTATAAACAATTTTTGTTACAGAAGCTCCCACATCTGCACTCTTTAATGCTTTACAGCCGGCAAATGCTGCTTCATCAAGCTTTGTAACGCTGTCAGGTATTTTTACATCTTTGAGCTTTTCGCAACCTGCAAAGGCATACGCACCGATGGTTTTAACTTTGTTTCCCAAAGTCAGCATTGTGAGATTGGAGCAACACGAGAAGGCACCATCTCTGATATTTCCGCTTTTAATTTCAACGGTTTTTAAATACTCATTACCGGAAAATGCGCCATCTGTTATTTCCTTAACGCTTGACGGAAGAGAAATACTTGTAAGCTTTTTACATCCATAAATACAATCGTATATAGTTTCAACACCGTTACCGAAATCAATGCTCTTCAAATTTTTACAATAGGAAAAAGCATTATAATCAATGGTTTTTACGCCGTCGCCGATTTTAACTGATGTAAGATTATCACAGTTTGCAAAGGTTGAAACGGCTATTTCATTAACCTCGTCCGGAATATCAATACTCTTAAGGGCGGTGCAGTAATTAAACGCTCTCAAGCCTATGGTTGTTACCTTTGACGGAATAGTAATAGCTGTTAACTTGGTATCATTGGCAAAAGCGTAATTGCCGATGCTTTTGAGATTTGACGGAAGAGTTATACTCTGAAGCTTTGAGGATTCGGCAAAAGCTGCATAAGCTATTTTGGTTACGCTTTTTGCAACGGTATACTTTGTGCTTGTTTTTCCTGTTGCATACTGGATAAGCTGTGTTTTATTTTTATTAAACAGGTCACCGTCTGAAGAGGAATAATTTTTATTATCCTTATTAACAGTAATGGTTGTGAGTGCTGTGCAGTCATTGAATGCTCCCGTACCTATTGAGGAAACATTTTTGGAAATGCTTATTTTTGTGAGCTTTTTGCAAGCCTTGAAGGCATATGAGCCGATTTTTGTTATACTGCTTGGTATTGAAATACTTGTTAAGCTTGAGCAATAGCTGAAGGCTCTTGACGGTATTGACTCTGTCCAGCCGAATTTTATATTTGCATTACTGCTTAAATTACCTGCTGTTTTCAAGAGAGGACAGTTTGAAAATACAGCACCGCCTACTGTCCAGCTGTTTTCCCCAAAGGTTTTGACTGTAGACGGAACAGTAACGCTTGAGAGCTTTTTGCAGTTAGCAAAAGCATAATCGCCCAATGATTTAACGCCGCTGGGTATAACTATTTTAGTCAAAGAGCTGCAGTTATAAAACGCGCGTTCGCCTATTGAGGTAATTGTGTTAGGCAGAGATATGCCTGTCATATTTTTGCAGTCGTAAAAAGCACAATCACCGATTGAGGTTACGCCCGAGGATACCTTAACGGTTTTTACAGTGAAATCCCCTTTGCTCCACGGAGCTCCGCCGTCATAATTATCCATTTTACCCGAGCCTGAAATTGTGAGCACGCCCGAAGAAGAATCAACGGACCATACCAAGTTGCTACCGCATTCTCCCGAAAAAGCTTCCGCCTGCGCGGAAAAATCAATTCCCGCAAGCACGGAAAGCATCATAACAAT
>JBJEPL010000052.1:0-7003 GCA_051881215.1 Eubacterium sp.
TCTAATTTTCAATTCTATCACTCCAAATAATAAAGTCGTTAGTAGTATTACACTGCTAACGACTTTTATTCTTAAATATTTGTAATAATTATCTCACAATTTCCCTCAACTGTATATTTTCCGTATCCGGCAGGTACAAAAAAGCTGTCACCTTTTTTAAATTCGGTTGAGTTGATTGCTCCGCTTCCGTCTGTAACAAGAATGTGATTGAAGCTTTTCTCATCGGTATTAAGCTCAATTTTCTCTTTTACATCATAATGATTGACTGTAAATAAATCGCATTTTGTCAAAAGCGTTGATACATAAGCGCCTTTGTCAACAGGATTTCCCATTGGCTTTATGTCATACTTCGGAGGCTTTGTAACGGATACATCAACAGCCTTTTTAATATGAAGCTCTCTTGGCTTTCCGTCAGCGCCGAGCCTTCCGTAGTCGTATACACGGTAAGTAGAATTTGAATTTTGCTGAATTTCCGCAATCAGCGTGCCCTTTCCGATTGCGTGAACCGTTCCTGCCTCAATGAAAAGCAAATCGCCTTTTTTAACGCTTACGCTGTTTAATACCTTCATAAGAGTGTTGTTTTCAATAGCGTTTTTAAATTCCTCGGAGGTTATTTCTTCTTTAAAACCGTAAACGAGCTTTGCGTCATCTGCGGCGTCAAGAACATACCATATTTCCGTCTTGCCGAATTCATGCTCAACCCTTTCGGCATATTCGTTATCGGGATGTACCTGAATTGAAAGATTATCTTTTGCGTCAATAAGCTTTATGAGAACAGGAAAATAAGGAAAGTCAAGGCTTCTTGTTCCTACAAGCTTTTCTTTTCCGTAAATGTCAATAACCTCTTCAAGCGTCCTTGAGTCAAACTCACCGCCGTCAATAACGCTTTTTCCGTCTTTATGGCAGGAAAGCATCCAACCCTCAGCAACCTTATCAAGATTGCTTTCAAAGCCGAAATCCTTTTTCAGCCTTTCACCGCCCCATATATAATCCTTTAAAACAGGCTTCAATTTTAAAATTTCCATAATTTTTATCCTTATTATAATGTTCTTTTTTATTATAATATCAAATTTTTACTATACTTTCAATGAGAAATAGTGTAGAATATACTCATAAATTTTTAGGATTTTTTGTTATGAATGTGCTTGATGTTCAAAATTTAACATTGTCTTTCGGTGAAAACCTGCTTTTTCAAAATGTTTCCTTTGATATTAAGGATAACGAAAAGGTAGGTTTTATCGGCGTTAACGGTGCAGGCAAAACCTCACTTTTTAAGATTATTACCGGTGAATATACTCCCGACAGCGGAAGTTGCTTTATGTCAAAGAATGTCCGACTCGGATATATGCAGCAGCATACCTGCTCGGATAATAAAACCATTTGGCAGGAGCTTGTCGGTGTTTTTGACGATTTGATATTAATGGAAAAAGAGCTTGAGGAAATTTCCGAAAGGCTTAAAACCAATCCGTCAGCCGAATTGATAGAACGGCAGGATTTTCTTACAAATAAGTTTAATCTTGACGGCGGTTTAACCTATAAGTCAATGACCCGTAGTGCTCTTTTGGGCCTCGGATTTTGCGAAGAGGATTTTGATAAATCAACCTCTCTTTTATCGGGCGGTCAGAAATCAAAGCTGATTCTTGCAAAGCTTTTGCTTTCAAAGGCAGACTTTCTTTTGCTCGATGAGCCAACTAATCATCTTGATTTGAGCGCAATTGCCTGGCTTGAAGAATTTTTAAAAAGCTTTTCGGGTGCGTGCCTGATTATCAGCCATGACAGATACTTTCTTGACCGCGTTACCGATAAAACAATAGAGCTTGAAAATAAAAAGCTTCGCTCATATAAGGGCAATTATTCTCAGTTTCTTGTTAAAAAAGAAGCCGAGCAAAAAGCAATTGAAGAAAAATATAATAACGATATTAAAGAAATTGAGCGCCTTGAGGGTATTATTGCCCAGCAAAGGCAGTGGAACAGGGAAAAGAATATTAAAACCGCCGAAAGCAAGGAAAAGGTTGTTGAAAGAATAAAACAGCAGCTTGTCATTCCCGACAGCAGGGTAGAAAAAATCAGATTTGATTTTACACCTAAATGTGTGTCGGGCGAGGATGTGCTTGAGGTCAGGGATTTGAAAAAATCCTTCGGTCAAAATGAAGTTTTTTCAAATGTTTCTTTTAACGTGAAAAGGGGAGAAAGGGTTTTCCTTTTAGGCGATAACGGATGCGGAAAAACCACTCTTCTCAAAATATTAATGGGAGATTTGTCCCGTGACGACGGTGCGTTTAAATTCGGCGCAAGTCTTATGACAGGCTATTTCGATCAGGTTCAGGCAAAGCTCGACTTATCCAAAACCGTTATTGATGAGGTGTGGACAAACTTTCCGTTTATGACAGAAACAAGAGTCAGAAACGCCCTTGCCGCATTTCTCTTTAAAGGCGACGAGGTTTTCAGAAAATTAGAGGTCTGCTCCGGCGGCGAAAGAGCAAGAGTTGCTCTTTTGAAGCTGATGCTCGGCGGATATAATTTTTTGCTTCTTGACGAGCCTACAAATCACCTTGACGCTTTTTCAAGAGAAGAGCTTGAGAATACTCTGCTTAATTATCAAGGTACGATGCTTATTGTTTCACACGACAGATATTTTATTAACAAGCTTGCAACAAGAATTGTCGAGCTTACCCCTGTCGGCTGTAATGAGTATGACGGAAATTATGATACCTACGCAGAGCATAGATATATTTCAACCGAAGAGAAAAACGAAAAGCAAAAGCCTAAAGTAAACGACTATAAGCTTAAAAAGGAACGCCAAAGTAATTTGAGAAAGCTCAATACCCTCGTAAAAAAGCTTGAAGAGGAGATTGAAGCTACCGAAGCTCTTATTGCTCAAACTGAAGAGAAGCTGGCAGATTCACCGTATGAGGAGCTGATGAAGCTTACTCATCAGCTTAATGAGCTGACCTCAAAAAGAGATACTCTTTATGAGCAGTGGGAAAAGGCTTCTTCTCAAATACTTGAATATGAAGAATAGGGGGCGCGGTTTTGTCTGATATTATAGTAATCGGAGGCGGTGCGGCAGGCTTGCTCTGCGCCGCAAGGAGTGCCCAGCGCGGAAATAATGTTACTGTTGTTGAGAAAATGTCACGCCCTGCAAGAAAGCTAATGATTACGGGAAAGGGCAGATGCAATTTAACAAATGCCTGCTTTGAGCTTGAGGATTTAATATCGAATGTACCCACAAATCCCCGATTTCTTTATTCGGCGTTTTCCAATTTTATGCCGTATGATACTATGGCGCTTTTTGAGGAACTCGGCGTTCCTCTCAAGGTCGAAAGAGGTAACAGAGTTTTTCCGCAGAGCGATAAGGCAGTTGATATCGTTGACGCCCTTGTCGGATACTGTAAAAAAAGCGGTGCGCGGATAATTCAGGGTACGGTAAAGGCGTTTGAGCTTGACGGTGCAAAAATCACCTCTGTTATTCTTGAGGATAAAGCAAAAATAAGCTGTGATAATGCCGTTCTTTGCACAGGCGGAAAAAGCTATCCGCTCACAGGCTCAACGGGCGACGGCTATGCTCTTGCCGAATCGGTTGGCCATACCGTAACAAAGATTAAACCGAGCCTTGTCCCTCTTGTCATAAGCAATAATTTTATTTCAGGTCTTCAGGGCCTTTCACTTAAAAATATATCAATAAAGGTTTTTGAAAATGATAAGCAGATTTATACCGATTTCGGAGAAATGCTGTTTACTCATTACGGCGTTTCCGGCCCTGTAATTCTTTCGGCTTCAAGTCATATGCGTAATATGGATACTAAAAAATATACCCTTTCGCTTGATTTAAAGCCGGCGCTTGATAATGATACCCTCGATAAAAGAATTCAGCGCGATTTTGCCGAAAGCTCTAATAAAGATTTTATTAATTCTCTTTCAAAATTGTTGCCTAAAAAGCTGATTCCTGTTATAGTTTCTTTATCGGGAATTAAACCCTCCCAAAAAGTCAATCAGATAACAAAGGAGCAAAGGCTTTCTCTTGTTCATCTTATAAAAAATATGAATATGGATATTTCCGGCTTCAGACCCGTCGAAGAGGCGATAATAACCTCCGGCGGAGTGAATGTTAAGGAAATTAATCCCAAAACGATGAAATCAAAAATTATTGATAATCTTTATTTTGCAGGAGAGATTATTGATGTAGACGCTTATACCGGCGGCTTTAATCTGCAAATTGCATTTTCAACCGCTGTTTTATGCGCCGAAAATATGTAGCTAAAGCAGGGGTGATGATATGAAAAAAGCAATATGTTTTCTTCTGTCCGCTTTGATGCTTATTGCAATTATTGCACCATGCAGAAATATAATTGCAAAAGAAATAAAAAGGCAGGATGTAAACCGCTTTTGTGCCCTTGTCACCGAGATGAATGATACATATAATTCAAACTCCGAAATATCAGAAATTTCTGAAGAAAAAACTGATGAAAACCCAAATATAAATTATACGGAAAACCGTTTAATTGTACGGACTAAAAATGAAATCAATGATGTAGACGCTGTTGATTGTGTTTACGGTCTTGATTATGCCATCCTTCAGTATGAAGATAAGCAAGCTATGGAGCAGGCATATGATGAACTGTCTGAAAAAGGCTATACCGTTGAAAAAGACAAACGCTTTTTTGTCACCGCAACGGATGTTGACGGAAATGAAGTCTCCGAAACCTGGGGTTATGAATCAGTCGGTGTAGATTACTCAATATCAAATATTGAAAGCAGCAATGAAATCGTAGTGGGTGTATTTGATACAGGAGTTGATTACACCCACGATGATCTTGCAAGCCGTATAACCGATACAACAATTAATCTTTCTTATACAGGTGATGAAAACGACTGTATGGATGATAACGGCCACGGAACTGCCGTTGCAGGTATAATTGCTCAAAGCACACCCGAAAATGTAAAGATTAAGCCTTATAAGGTTATTGATGAAGAGGGCTATGCAACCCTTTCGGAGGTAGTAGCCGCTCTCGAATATATCCTTGATGAAAAGGATAAGCCGGATATATTGAATATGAGCATCGGCGGATATAACTTTGACGGCACAAATACTATTGAAACAGAGCTTGTCGCTCAATTAGTTGAAAGCGGTATAACAGTATGTATCGCGTCGGGAAATGATAATCTCCCTGCTCAATACTGCACTCCTGCAGATTGCGAAACAGCAATAACCGTAGGTGCTTATGACAGTGATTATCATATATGTTCCTTTTCAAATTACGGTGAAGAAATAGATGTTGCCGCTCCGGGGAAAGAAATTTGCACTCTGGATTTGTGGTCGGGTGAATATACCGCAGATTTTTCAGGAACCTCATTCGCCTGTCCGTTTGTAAGCGCTGCATGTGCTTATGTATTGATGCAGGATTCAAGTCTTTCTCCTGCTGAAGTGAAGGACAAGATAGAAAATTCAGCAATAGATATGGGCGAGGATGAAGAAGTGTATTTCGGCAACGGTATGCTCAACATTGCAAATCTTATTGATGATAAAACAGAAAGCGTACCCGCACCTACAGTAACAGGCGGATTTTATAACGATACACAAACAGTTGAATTTGATGTTCCTGCTGATATTCAGCTTGTCTATACTCTTGATAAGTCAATTCCAAGCAGTACAAACGGTATATCATACACAGAGCCGATTACAATTGATAATGAAATGCAGCTAAACTATGCGTTAATCAAAGACGGCAAATATGTAAGTAATATTTCATCGCAGTATTATACAGTTCAGTATTATGCAGATGAAAGTGATTTTGAAATAACCGATGCAGGTCAGATTAAAGCATATAACGGTGATAAAAATAATATTGTTGTTCCCGATACAATAAACGGAATAGTACCTTTAATAATCGGATCTTCTGCATTTGAGGGAAGTAATATTTTAAGTATTGTTATTCCCGAAAGCATTGAAATACTATATCCTAATTGCTTTACAGCAAGCGATTTAAAGCATATTAAAGCAGATGGTGTTTTAGAAATTAAAATCAATTGTTTTTCCGATTGTTATAATCTTCGTGATGAAGTTATGCCGAATCTTCAATATGCTAGATCATATTCATTTTACTCCTGTTCAATGCTTCATAAAATTGATTTTGGCAAAAGCTTAATCCAATATGATTCATATACCTTTCAAAGCTCCGGGTTACTATCGGCAAGATTTGAAAATCTTTCAATGATGGGAACAAGAACATCATATTACTATGCATTTGCATATACGCCTTTAATTTCATGCTATATACCAAATGTAAATGTTTTAAGTGACGGCTATTTTGCCTGCTGTTCTTTTCTTTCAGAGCTGTATGCTCCGGATGTAAAAACTATGCAAAGAGCAGTATTCTGGGATTGTTATTATTTAACTGATTTTGATACACCAAACCTTGAAAAAATTTGTTTCAATTCTCTTTATCGCTGTTATATTGATACTTTCTATGCTCCAAAGCTCGTTACTATAACAGAAGAAGCAGGGCTTATGGGAGTAGGCAGAGGAAGCTATATAAGAGTATTTGATTGCCCTGCACTCACTACTGCTCCGTCTACATATTTCTTTTTTGATATGTTTGTTGAAGAGATATACCTTGATAGCTTGGAAACAACAAGACAGCATACATTCTATAATTTACCTAATCTTAATATTTTGTATTTACCTAATGTAAACGATTTTTATTCGCCTACAACGCGTACAGATGGTTTATATCCGTATATGGGACCGCTTGAAATTGTTTGGATTCCGAAAGCTCAGATGAAGTCTTACTCAATAACTTTAAATAAGACGAAGCTGTTTTTTGCACCAAACACAACATACTTTAACGGTTTTGCTTGTGAAAAAACCAATATCGTTTTATCCGATAAAGCTGTCGGAGTAACAATAAACAGAACTGATGATGCAACGGTAAATGATACACATCCGACTGTAATTGCACCGAAGGGCTCAGCCGCATATGATGAGGCTATTGCTAAAGGACAT
>JBJEPL010000053.1:0-6920 GCA_051881215.1 Eubacterium sp.
TTCATAACGACCCATACTTTAATTCTCCTTATATTTTTCTATTTAAAACCGCTTGTGGTTTCGCTACATTTCATATTGTAACAATATTGTAATCTTTTTGCAATACTTTTTTAGAATTATTCGCGATATTTTTGACAATTTTTTAGAATTGTTTTCAAATATTCTTTGTTTATAATGCACAAATCGGCATATTTTCCAACATTTTCGACAAGAGATTATCTTTACAGCTATTCTTCTGTAAAGTATATTGACTTGCCACCATCAATGGTCATTGTCCCCTTTGCATTCGGACTTGATGAATTGAGCTTTTCGCAAGCGGCAAGCCCTTTATATATTTTGTTGTCAAGGTTGTCACAATTTCCAAGCTTAAACTTAATTCTGCCATCATAAACAACATAGTTATCGCTGATATTGTTACTGTATATTGATGTTATTTCGGTAAAATTATTTTCTTTTACCGAGGTTGCAAGCTTATTCAGGCACTCTCCGACATCTGCATCCTCAAACTCAATCGTATAACCCGGATTAGCTGTTTTAATGCTCGCCTTTGAAATTTTTATACCGCTTGACTTTTCTGCTGATTTTTCAAGCACCTTAAAATTATCGTCAAGAAGTATATATGTTTTATCGTCATTCTTAATTGAAAAGGCGGCTTTTGCGTCGGTTATCGTAATTTCTATAGTTGCCGGAAGCTTTCTTTCTATCTTCGCTTCATATACATACGGAAGATTTTGCTCTAAAGTCTTTGAAGCCTTATCTGTATCGGCAAGAAAGAGATTTTCACCTACATCAATTGTGCATTGGGCAAGTATTTCATCATTTTTATATATTTTGCTTCCCGATACGGAAATTGTATTTATATCGAAGAATACGGTTAATGACAAAACTGTTCCGACGGCTGCAAATGAAACAATTACAATAAGCCATATAAGTGCTTTTCTCAAAGCGTTCTTTTTCTTTCGTTTTTTTGTTTCAATCTGCCTTTTTTCGGTTCTTGTAAGATTTCTTGAAGATGAGCTTCTCTTCTTGTGCTGCTCATTACTGTTTTTTTTATGCTGCTGATTGCTTTGCTGTCTGTATATTTTAGGTGGCTCAAGGCCGAGATCGCCTAAATCTATATCAGACGGAAGCTCCCTCTTATTTTCTATTGCTTTTTTACTCTTCTTTTTTTTCATAATCTATCCTCTTAATATCGGCTCCGAGCGATGATAAAGCTTTTTCTATGCTTTCATATCCTCGGTCAATATGATTGATGCAATTAACCGTGCTCGTTCCGTTTGCAGAGAGCGCCGCTATCACAAGCGCTGCTCCGCCTCTTAAATCGGTTGCATTCACATTTGCACCGTGAAGCTCCTTAACTCCGTTAATTATTGCAATCTTATCATTTATTTCTATATCACTGCCAAAGCGGTTTAACTCGCTGACATACCGAAATCTGTTTTCAAAAATGTTTTCTTTAACAATTGATGTTCCCCTTGCACCTGCAAGAGCCGCAACAACAGGAGATTGCGAATCGGTAGGGAAGCCCGGATAAGGCATCGTTTTTATCATTTTTACGCGCCTTAAGCGTTTTGGAGCCTCGATTTTCAATTGTTTTTTATCTAAATAGAGCTTGCAGCCCATCTCGTTAAAAGCAGGAAAAACAGGAGATAAATGAGTCGGTCTGATATCGTCAATTATTATTTCTCCGCCTGTTGCGGCACAGGCGCTCATATATGTTGAGGCTAATATTCTGTCGGGAATTATTCGGTGCTCGCAGGGATGAAGCTCTTTTACTCCCTCTATTTCAATTGTTGTTTCTCCTGCGCCGTAAATTCTTGCTCCGCAATGATTTAAAAAATCCGCAAGGTCGCTGATTTCCGGCTCCCGTGCAGGATTAATTATTGTTGTTCTTCCCCTTGAGACAGCCGCCGCAATTATAATATTTTCTGTTGCGCCGACGCTCGGAAACGGAAGAATTATTTTTGAACCTGTAATTGATTTTGCAGTACAGCTTATTGAAGATCCGTTCTCACAAACTGTTGCGCCGAGATTTTTAAGCGCTTTAAGATGCAGGTCAACGGGTCTGTTTCCTATATCACAGCCACCCGGAAAATAGATAAGAGCGCTTCCCGTGCGGGATACTAAAGAGCCGAGAAATATTATTGATGAGCGCATTGTTCTCATAACAGCCTCATCAATTTTATTCCCCTTTATATCTGTTGCATCAACAATTACCGTATCTGCTTGCCTTTTAACTATGCAACCTAAATCCTCGAGAATTTTTACCGTTGTTTTAACATCACTTAAATTCGGGCAATTATGTATAACGCATTCGCCTTTTACCAATATTGTTGCAGCAAGAATAGGCAATGCAGAATTTTTAGCGCCGTGAAGCTTAATTTCTCCACCGAGCCTTTTTTGCCCGTTAATTACAAACTTATCCAATTAAATCACCTCTGCACTGATTTATTCTATGCAGGGTGGTTTAATTTGCTATTTTTCAGCGACAAGGGATAAAATTATTGAAGCTATTCTCTCCCTCGCATCTGTTATTGACATATTTTTTGCATTTTTCTGTATCTGATGAAGCTTATCTTTATCGGAAAGAAGATCGTCAATTTTATTTGACAGCGTCTCTGAAGTCAAATCCTTTTCTTCAATAATACATCCGGCGTTGCGGTTAACAAGTGCCATAGCGTTATGATACTGATGATTTTCGGCAACATAAGGCGAGGGAATAAGAATTGAAGCCTTTCCGAGAGCTTCTATCTCGGAGAGAGATGAAGCGCCTGCTCTGCCTATAACAAGGTCAGCCGCCGACATACAAACATCCATATTATCTATATACTGTCTTACCTCAACAGTACCCTTTTTCCCGTTTACAAAGCCTTTTTCCTTAAAGATATCAAGAAAATCCGAGCCGTTGGTTCCGACTGAATGAATATGATAATATTTTCCGCTTTCTGCGCTATTAAGCAGTATATCGAGCATTGCCTCATTGAGAGGTCTTGCGCCGAGAGAGCCGCCGAAGGATAAGACAAGATACTTGTTATCGTCAATTCCGAGCTGTGCTCTTGAAAAGGCTCTGTCAGCCTTAAGAAGCTCACCTCTTACCGGAAGGCCGGTAATTTCGACAGGATTTTTAGGCTCAAGATGATTTTTTGCATCCTCAACGGTAAGCATCACCTTATCAACTGATTTTGCAAGGGTTTTATTTGTTATACCCGGATAGGCATTTTGCTCATGAATACAGGTTGGTATCCCCATTTTAACAGCAGTTTCAAGGACAGGTCCCGAAACATATCCGCCAAAGCCTACTGCAACATCGGGTTTAAACTCCTGTATAATTTTTTTGCTTTCTTTTTCGGAAGTGAATAATTTTGCAACTGTTTTAACATTATGCACTATTGCTTTTGGAGAAAATGAGCGGCGAAAGCCTGATATTTCAATTGTTTTAAAATCAAACCCTGCGTTTGGAACAAGGCGTGACTCCATATGATCGGCAGTTCCGATAAACAGTATTTGGGAATCGGGTTTTATTTCTCTGATATATGACGCTACTGCCAATGCAGGATTAATATGACCTGCCGTACCGCCTGTTGCAAATAAAATTCTCATAAGCTATACCTGTACCTTTTTTTGATTAGCCTTTCTTGAAACAGAAAGGACAACACCTATTTGAAAAAGCATCATCATAATTGCCGTGCCGCCGTAGGAGAAAAACGGCAACGCAATACCTGTATTTGGTATTGTATCCGTAACAACCAAAATGTTGAATGCTACCTGCAAACCAATTTGAGCAACAACACCGACTGTTAATAACGAACCGAATTTATCCTTACATCTTGCCGCAATTATTAAGCCTCTGATAACGAGGGCGGCAAAAAGTGCGATAATTATTGCACAACGGATAAAGCCGAGCTCCTCACATACAATTGAAAAAATGAAATCGTTTTGAGGCTGTGAAACATAGAGATATTTTTGCTTTGAATTACCCAGACCGACCCCGAATAATCCGCCCGAGCCGATAGCATAAAGAGAGTTATTGATTTGCCATCTTGCGCCCGTCGGCTCAAAATCCTTATTAAGCCAAGCCTCAATTTTAACTCCTACATAATTCTGGAGCAAATCGGGGAAAGCAATTACAACAAAAACTACAAGAACAATTACTCCCACTCCAAAAGCAAACAGCCGCCAGTCACTTCCGCCGGCAAACATAAGTGAAGCACCTATTAAAAACATCAAAATTGTGCAGGACACATGATGCTCAAGTACAATCAAGCCGCAAAATACAGCGATAATCGCCAAAGGATAAACTATGCCGTATTTAAACTTTTTCATATGGCGGTAATAATCGCTTATATATGACGCCATTGTGAGAATAATAGTGAATTTTGCAAGGTCAGACGGCTGAAAGGTAAAGCCGAAAATAGGTATCCATCTCTTGAAATTACTGCCGTCGGAGCCGCTGATATCCGTATGATAAAACAATACGACTATCAAGCTTATAATAGTGATAACTAAAAGCGGTTTAACAATAATTTTTAAAAGCTTATAATTGACTTTTGACATTACAAACATTGCAATTAAGCCGATAACAGCAAAAATAAGCTGTCTTACAAAATAATAATAGGAGCTGTCCTCCTCATAATATGCATAAGGATATGACGCTGAAAAGAGCATTACAAGACCGATAGTCAAAAGCACTATTGTAAGGGCAAGAAAAGGGATATCTATACTGCCTACCAAAAATATATCGCTTTTCTTTATACCGAGTGATTTTTTTGATTTAACTATTTTTTCCTTGCCGCTGTCCTGTGAAGATAATCTCTCCGGCATATATTAACGCTCCTTTCGTAAATATAATAAATACTGATTATTTTATATCGGCACCGTAGCTGAAATATAAAAGCAAAACGCCGATTGCGCAGCCGATTGCATTAACGGCTGAAAAAACAATGCAAATTTTCTTTTCCTTCCAGCCGCACATTTCAAAATGATGATGTATCGGCGCCATTTTAAATATTCTTTTTCCGTGTGTTATTTTAAAGTAACCTATTTGAATAATATCGCTCATGGTTTCGCATACATATACAATACCTATAGGCAAAAGCAAAATAGGACATTTAATAAGATATCCCAAAGCGACTACCATTCCGCCGAGGAAAAGAGAGCCTGTATCGCCCATAAAGGTTTTGGCAGGATTCCAGTTCCAGCAAAGAAAGCCGAGAACTCCGCCCAAAAGAGCGCCTGAAAAAACAGTTAATCCTAAAAAGCTCTGAAGTGATGCGATAATGATAAATGCTATTGCAACTGTAGTTGTAACCGATGAGCACAAGCCGTCAATACCATCGGTCAGATTTACCGAATTGACGCAGCCGTAAACTATAAATATTGAAAGCACCCAAAATACTATTGCGGTGAAGATATTTTTTTCAAAATTAACAGTACCGATAAACGGAATATACCAGCTTGTATTATGAGAAAGCCAAAGTGTAAGAATGTAGCCGAAGGTCATTAAAAGCTGACCTAAAGTCTTTTGCTTTGCGCTCAAGCCCTCGTTTCTTTTAAGCTTAATTTTAATAAAGTCATCAGTAAAGCCGACAATTCCGAAGCCGAGAGCGAGGAGAAGTCCTGCAATAAGAAGAACATTCTCTCTGCCCTGCATAATTGCCGAATAATCGCTTTCAAGGGTTACTCCCCTAAAATGCACCGTCAATGCTGTAACGGCAAAGGAAACAACAATACCGATTATAAACATAAGTCCGCCCATATTAGGAGTGCCCTGCTTTGACTTATGCCATGACGGCCCTATATCAAGAATAGTTTGACCGAATTTAAGCTTTCTCAACCAAGGGATTATTACAAATCCGAGACCGCCTGTAATACCGAAGGCTATCACTATACTCATAATTAAAGCTATTGTACTGTTCATTTATTTTCCCCACCTGTCATAAGCACTATGGATTACATCCTCTAATTTCATTCCCCTTGAGCCTTTGAATATCACCGTATCACCCGGTTGTGACAAATCAACAAGTCTTTCGGTAAGCTCCTGCTTTGTATTAAAATGAAAAGCATTTTTCATACCGTTTTCTTTTGCCGACTTAACTGTATATTTTGACATTTCACCGACTGCAAGCAATATATCTATATTTTTCTCTGCCGCAATTTTGCCGACCTGCATATGAGCCTGCTTTGAATAGTCGCCAAGCTCAAGCATATCGGATAAAACGGCGATTTTTTTATTTGCTTTTGTATTTGCAAGCGTTGTGAGCGCCGCGAGCATTGAATCGGGGCTTGCGTTATAGCAATCCTCTATTGAGGTAATACCGCCGACAACAACGCTTTTCTGTCTCATTCCCTCGGGAATATATTGAGAAAGAGCATCTGCGCACTGCTGTGCATCTATATCAAGAAAATATCCGACTGCAAATGCCGCTAAAGCATTATAAACATTGTGTATACCGATAGTCGGAATAGTGATTTTTTGAGTCTTGCTAAAATATTTGACTGAAAACGACGTCGAGCCGTTTTCTTCAATAATATCACCGGCTTTGAAATCACCATTTTCTACACCGTAAAAGCACACATTAAATTTATCGCTCTTGACGGTTTTAAGCAAATCGTTATCTCCGTTAAGGATTAGAGGTGTTCCCTCTTTAAGACCGTCGAGAAGCTCAAGCTTTGCCTTTAATATTCCCTTACGGGAGCCGAGATTTTCAATATGAGAAACGCCTATGTTCGTGATTAAGCCAATTGTAGGCTTTGCCGCATTGGTAAGGCGATGAATTTCACCAAAATGATTCATACCCATTTCAATAACCGCCGCTTGTGTTGAATTATCAATTCTGAAAAGCATCTGCGGCAATCCGATTTCGTTATTGAGATTTCCCAAGGTTTTTATTGCATTATACTTTGAATTTACAACAAGGTAT
>JBJEPL010000054.1:0-6855 GCA_051881215.1 Eubacterium sp.
AAGGCAATGACAAAGAGGAGTAATCCGCTGATTCCTTTCAGAGAGCATCCGGTTGGTGAAAGGAGCAGGATAGGCGGGCGAAGGTAGCTTTTGAGCCGATATTATGAAATTAAGTAGTTTTATCCGTATGCCTGCGTTAAAGGCTTTAAGCGGCATTATTATTAATGCAATTTGAGTGGTACCACGGAAGTATATGCTTTCGCCTCATTTGAGGTGAAAGCATTTTTTATTTTTATAAAGGAGTTTTATATTATGGCTAAAGAACTTGCAAAACAGTATAATCCGTCTGATGTAGAAGACCGCACATATAAATTCTGGTGCGATAACAAATATTTTCATGCCGAGGTCAATCCCGACAAAAAGCCTTATACTATAGTCATTCCTCCGCCGAATATTACAGGTCAGCTTCATATGGGACATGCCCTTGATAATACTCTGCAGGATATTCTTATCCGTTGGAGAAGAATGCAGGGCTATGAAGCTTTATGGCTTCCGGGAACTGACCATGCTTCAATTGCTACAGAAGCTAAAATAGTTGAAGCTATGAGAGCAGAGGGCCTTACAAAAGAGGATATCGGAAGAGAAGCCTTTTTGGAAAGAGCTTGGGACTGGAAGGACAAATACGGCTCTCGTATAATCGAGCAGCTTAAAAAAATGGGCTCCTCCTGCGATTGGGACAGGGAGAGATTTACACTTGATGAAGGCTGCTCAAAGGCAGTTAACCGTGTTTTTGAAAATCTGTATAATAAACATCTCATCTACCGCGGTGAGAGAATTGTTAACTGGTGCCCTCATTGCCTTACTTCTATTTCCGACGCAGAGGTTGAATATGAGGATCAGGCAGGCCATTTCTGGCATTTAAAGTATCCTTTTGTTGACGGAAGCGGTTATCTTGAGCTTGCTACAACAAGACCCGAAACACTTTTGGGTGATACTGCTGTAGCAGTAAATCCGAATGACGAAAGATATAAGGATATGGTAGGCAAAATGCTTGATTTGCCTCTTGTTCACCGTCAGATTCCTGTTATTGCGGACGATTATGTTGATATAGAATTCGGAACAGGCGTTGTTAAAATTACACCTGCTCATGACCCTAACGATTTTGAGGTTGGCTTAAGGCATAATCTTGAGGTTATAGATGTCCTTACAGACGATGCTCACATTAAAGAGGGCTGGGGCAGATACAGCGGTATGGACCGTTACGAGGCAAGAAAGGCAATAGTAGAGGACCTTGAGGCTGAAGGCGCGTTGCTCGAGATAGAGGATTACAGCCATAATGTAGGTACCTGCTACCGTTGCGGTACAACTATTGAGCCTAAAGTATCAAAGCAGTGGTTTGTATCTATGAAGCCTCTTGCAGGACCTGCCATAGAAGCCGTTAAAAAAGGCGAAACAAAGTTTGTTCCCGAACGCTTTGAAAAGGTTTATTTCCATTGGCTTGAAAATATCCGAGATTGGTGTATTTCAAGGCAGCTTTGGTGGGGTCATAGAATCCCTGCGTACTACTGCGACGATTGCGGTGAAATAACCGTTAGCGCAGATAAGGTTACAAAATGCTCAAAGTGCGGCAGTGAGCATATTCATCAGGATCCCGATACTCTTGATACATGGTTTAGCTCTGCGCTTTGGCCATTCAGCACAATGGGCTGGCCTGATGAAACAGAGGAATTGAAATATTTTTATCCTACAAATACTCTTGTTACCGGCTACGATATCATTCCTTTCTGGGTAATGAGAATGATGTTCTCCGCCCTTGAGCAGACAGGTAAGGTTCCGTTTGATACAGTTCTTATTCACGGCCTTGTTCGTGACGCACAGGGAAGGAAAATGAGTAAATCCCTCGGAAACGGTATAGATCCGCTTCTTATCATTGACGAATACGGCGCTGATGCCTTAAGATTTACTCTTGCAACAGGTAACGCTCCGGGAAATGATATGCGTTTTTCCGACGACAAGGTTAAGGCGTCAAGAAACTTTGCAAACAAGCTTTGGAATGCCGCAAGATTTGTTCTTATGTATCTAACAGACGATTTTAAGTATGACGGACTTCCTGCCGAGCTTTCAATTGAGGATAAGTGGATTGTTTCAAAGGTTAATACTCTTGCAAAGGATGTTACCGATAATCTTGAAAAGTTTGAGCTTGGCATTGCTGTTTCAAAGCTTTACGATTTCATTTGGGATGTATTCTGCGATTGGTATATTGAAATTTCAAAAATCCGCTTGCAGTCAGATGATGAAAAGGCGAAGAATACCGCAACAGCTACGCTTGTATATGTTCTTACAGATATTCTTAAACTGCTTCATCCGTTTATGCCGTTTATCACCGAGGAAATATATCAGGCGCTCCCTCACGATGAAGAGTCTATTATGATTTCAAAATGGGTAGAGTATGACGAGAGCCTGAATTTTGTTCAGCAGGAAGCCGAGATGGAAAAGATAATGACCTCCATCAGAGCAATCAGAAACAGAAGAGCTGAAATGAATATTCCTCCAAGCAAAAAGGCAAAGGTTTATATTGAAACTCAATTAATTGATACCTTTAATATGGGCGCAAAATTCATTGAAAGGCTCGCTTCCTCAAATGAAATTGTTGTTAACAGTTCATTTGATGATTTAGGCAATACGGTTACAATTATTACCGACGATGCAAAAATCTATATTCCTATGGGCGAGCTTGTTGATTTTGAGGCAGAGAAAAAGAGACTTGAAAAAGAGCTTGCGCAGTGTCAGGATAAGCTTGATTTTATAAATAAAAAGCTTTCAAATCCGGGCTTTGTTAATAAAGCACCGGAAAAGGTTGTCGCTCAAAACCGAGAGGACGCTAAAAAGCTTGAGGAAAAGATTGACAACATAAATAAGTCAATTGAGGATTTACAGTAATAATGACCTACAGCGAAGCAATCAGCCTAATAGCAAAAAAACAGAGCCTCGGCATTATGCCGGGGCTTGAGCGTATCGGTACACTCCTCAATGCTATGGGTAATCCGCAGAACAGCCTTAAAATAATTCATATTGCCGGAACAAACGGAAAGGGAACTGTATGCAATCTTATTGCAAAGGCGCTTTGCGATTTGGGATATTCGGTTGGATTATTTACTTCTCCCTGGATAACCGATTACAGAGAACAGATACAGATAAACGGCGAGCCGATAAGCGAAGAGAATTTTGCTTATTATGTTGATAAATATAAAGATAATAATTGCAGCGAGTTTGAGCTTTTAACTGCAATAATGTATAAATACTTTTATGATAAAGGCGTCGATTGGGCGGTTGTTGAATGCGGTATGGGAGGACTTGAGGACTCAACTAATGCAATCCCGTCACCCGAGCTTGCCGTCATTACCTCTGTTTCAATGGATCATACAGCATTTTTGGGAGATACTTTGGAGAAAATCGCCTTTCAAAAAGCAGGAATTATAAAAGAGAATACAAAGGTTGTGCTTTATCCTAATCCGAAAACACAGAAGGTATTTATAGATGCCTGCTCAAAAACAAATTCGCAATTGTTTTGTGTAGACGATACCGGAAATTTCTGTTTAAATAATATCGAAACTGCAAAAACCGCTTTGTCTGCTCTGAATTTAAAAACGGATATTAACCCGATTTCTCTTCCTGCAAGGCAGGAATATATCGGTGATAATATTATGCTCGACGGCGCTCATAACCCCGACGGAGCAAAAGCGCTGGTTAAAAATCTGCCCAAAAGAAAAATTACCGCTGTTATAGGTATGATGAGGGATAAGGATATACAAAGCTATCTTAATATTGTTGCTCCTTATTGCAGTAAAATAATTATAACAACACCGTCAAATCCGCGTTCTGTCAGCGCGCAGGATTTAATGATGATAGCAAAAAAATATTGTCCCGATGTTACTGCCGTTGAAAATCCCAGTGATGCAGTTAAAATCAGTGATTACGATTTCCTTTTAATTTGCGGTTCATTTTATCTTGCACGCGATGTAAGAAAAGAACTTTTGTGATACAAAATACGATAAAATATTTAATACCAATCTGCTATTATTGTGGCAGATTGGTAGTTTTTATTGGAGTGAAAATAATGAATGTAACAATTGAAGCAAGCAAAAGCATTGTAATTGCTTATTTAATCGGAGAAATAGATCATCATACCGCGGCCGATGTAAGAGAAAAAATAGATAAAATAATTACCTTCAAAAAGCCTAATCATCTGATACTTGATTTCAGAAATGTTACCTTTATGGATTCCTCGGGAATAGGTCTTGTTATGGGCAGATACAGACTGATGCAGGGAATATCAGGCAGTTCAACTCTTGAAATTAAAAATGTTACCGCTCAAACTAAAAAGATTATGGAGCTTGCAGGGCTTGGAAGAATAGCAGAAATTAAGGAGATTAAAAATGAAGAAAATTAATGAGTTTAAATTAACCGTTGACAGTAAAAGTATAAATGAAAGCTTTGCGAGAGTTGTTGTTTCGGCGTTTGTCACAACTCTTGACCCCACTTTGGAAGAAATTGCGGATTTGAAAACCGCAGTAAGCGAAGCTGTAACAAATTGCATAGTCCACGGATACAAAGACAGCTTCGGGAAAATTTACATATCAGGGGTCATAGACGACAGTAATAATGTTAAAATAACAATTCGCGATAAAGGCTGCGGTATCAGTGATATCAGCCGAGCTATGACTCCTTTGTTTACAACAGGTGAGGGTGACCGCGCAGGACTGGGCTTTACAGTAATGGAAAGCTTTTGCGATAAAATTAAGGTTCGTTCTTCAAGCGGAAAGGGAACCTCCGTTACCCTCATAAAAAAGATTGAAGGAAAGTCTAAATGGTAACTGAAGCAAGGGATAAAATGATAACCGATAATATCGGTCTTGTTCATTCTATTGCAAACAGATTTCGCGGCAGGGGAACTGATTATGAGGATTTGTTTCAAAGCGGTTGTATAGGATTAATCAAAGCTGTCGACAATTTCGACGAGTCAAGAGGCTTTGCTTTTTCGACCTATGCAGTTCCTGTAATAATGGGTGAAATACGGCGTATTTTCCGTGACGGCGGTTCAATCAAGGTCAGCCGTTCTCTTAAGGAAAAGGCAATCAAAGCGCAGGCTTTAAGAGAAAAATTCATAAATAAAGAGCTTCGGGAGCCTACAATAAGCGAGCTGTCCGAATTATTAGACTGTCAGCCGGAGGAAACTGCCGAAATACTTAATATTATTAATCCTGTCATATCCTTAAATTCCTTCGGCGAAGACGGTGATGACACAATTGATATTCCGGTTGACGAAAGCGAACAGCTTTTTGACAGGCTATCGGTCTTTCAGCTTATGAAGCATCTTGACGATACTGAAAAAAGTATCATTGATATGCGTTATTATAAGGGCTATACGCAGGCAAAAACCGCAAAAGCGCTCGGCGTCTCGCAGGTACAAATCTCTCGAAAGGAAAAAGCAATCCTTCAAAAGCTTCGTGCTCTTGCAGAATAAAAAGAAAACAATAAAGGACAGCTGTAATAGCTGCCCTTTTAATCATATTTATAATGTACTTAAATCATACGGCGTTTTTTGATATACAAAGTAATTGAGCCAGTTTGAAAAAATCAGGCTTGCACTGCTTTTCCAGTTCATAATCGGAACAAGTCTTTCATCATTATTAGGAAAGTAGTTGTACGGTATATCAATATCAAGGTCCTTTGCCTTGTCCCTGAAATATTCCTTTGCAAGCGTGTCACGGTCATACTCACTGTGCCCGGTTACAAAAAATTGCCTGCAATCCATATCCGAAACAATATGAACACCTGCCATAGAGCTGTATGATATAACCTGCAACTGCTTAACCTGCGCAATATCATTCATACTTATTTCAGTATGCCTTGAATGTGGAACAAAATATTCATCATCAAGACCTCTCATTAGCGGATGTGTAACATCAAGACTGCGGTGAGGAAAAACTCCGAAAATCTTTTTTGGCGTCTTATATTTTTTTATACCGTAGTGATAATATAATCCTGCTTGAGCACCCCAACAAATATGAAATGTGCTGTATACATTCGTTTTACTCCATTCCATTATGTCGCAAAGCTCTTCCCAATAGTCGACCTCTTCAAATTCCAAATGCTCAACAGGGGCTCCTGTTATTATCATTCCGTCATATTTTTCATTCTTAACATCATCAAATATCTTATAGAACTTTTCCATATGACTTTTTGATACATTCTTGGAAATATGGCTTTTTACCTGAAGAAAGTCTATGTCAATCTGTAAAGGTGAATTGCTCAAAAGACGAAGAAGCTGTGTTTCGGTTTCAAGCTTTGTTGGCATAAGATTAAGTATTATTATCTTAAGCGGTCTGATATCCTGCGTATCAGCGCGCATATTGCTCATCACAAATATGTTTTCTATTTCAAGGCTCTGCTTTGCCGGCAGTTCATTGTCGATTCTGATTGGCACAATATCAACCCCTCTCATTTTTAGCTTATGCCGAATTACTGATTTAACATTATATCAAATATGTATGATAAATTCAAGAGCAAGTTATATAATATGTATATAATAGGTAATGAATAGTATAATTAAAAATATATAAAAAATTTAATAATGATTACAATATTCTGTTTAATGTGCGAAAATTCAAAAAAGTTCAATTTTTTTGAAAAAAGCTGTTGACAAACTTGATTGAATTTGATATTATTTACAAGTCGCAACGAGAAAGCGACGGGCGAACATAATAAAATGTCACCCTAAAAGGACCTTGAAAATTAAACAACGACGAGAAAAAGGAACCCGATAAGATTCAAAAGAGTTTTATCAGTACTCAGTATCGAAGAGATACGAACAGTAATTACGAACTGGTGTTCGAAAGAGCGAAGTTCTTGAAA
>JBJEPL010000055.1:0-6841 GCA_051881215.1 Eubacterium sp.
CAATGACACGGGGATTTTCAGTCCCCTGCTCTACCAACTGAGCTACAGAGGCAAACTTATGCAACCTCAAAAGGTTGCATCGTTGGCGACCCGGATGGGGCTCGAACCCACGACCTCTAGCGTGACAGGCTAGCGTTCTAACCAACTGAACTACCAGGCCACATTGGTGGGAACAACAGGGCTCGAACCTGTGACCCTCTGCTTGTAAGGCAGATGCTCTCCCAGCTGAGCTATGCTCCCACATGGCTTGCCGCTTCACTTGCGACGAGATATATAATACAATAACTCCCTATAAAAGTCAATACTTTTTTCAGTTTTTTTCAAGATTTTTCCCTCAATACAATTTGGCTGAAAAAGTATCAAAACTATATTAATATATTTTAATCAATTAGCTTTTTTATTTCATTCGGAGTAAATGTATATACCTTATCACAGAAATGGCATTCAACGGTTGTATCTGCATCTGAATTTGCCATTTCAATAAGAGAATCTCTGCCTGTTGAAATAAGAGCGGTTTCCACTCTTTCTTTAGAGCAATTACATTTATATACGGGATTTGATTCATCAAGCTTTTCAATGTTAATATTCTTCATTGCTCTTTTAGCAATGTCATCAGGTGACATACCGTTACTTAACATTACGGTAACCGGGTCAATATCACTCATTGAATATTCAATTTTATCAATTATTTCATCAGGACAACCCGGAAGAAGCTGAATTATAAATCCGCCTGCGGCGGCTACTGTCAAATCCGGATTTACAAGAACGCCTAAAGCGCAAACCGAAGGAGTCTGCTCCGAGGTTGCAAAATAATTAGTTATATCCTCTGCAATTTCACCGCTTACAATTTCCGTCTGACCGACATAAGGCTCCTTTAATCCTATGTCCTTTAAAACATAAAGATAACCGTTATTTCCAACTGCGCCCTTAACATCGAGCTTTCCTTTATCATTCAGCGGAATTTCGACAATGGCATTTTGAGCATATCCCCTTGCGTTTCCCTCACTGTCCGAAACCGCAACAACAGAACCTACAGGACCTCCGCCGTTTATTCTTAAGGTAATCGAATCGTCCTTACCCTTTAACATATCTCCCATCATTGAACCAGCGGTGAGCAATCTGCCGAGTGATGCTGTTACAACCGCGGAGGTTTTATGAATTCTCTCTGCTTCTTTGACAATATCCGTAGTATCAGCGGCAATAACAAAAGCACTGCCGTCATCGGTTATATATCTTACAATTTTCCCCATTAATATTCCTTTCTTCTGCAAACAAAATATATTCTTTCACTCTTATCATTAGGCGGATTTAATGTCATATCGTCGTAAACACCTGTTATTTCAAAATCATTGAGTAACGATTTAATTTCGTCAACAGAATATGCTTTTTCAAAAAATTCTTCGCTGTACCTATCATAATTTTTGCCGTTAAATACAAAAAAGTCCAATAAAATTCTTACGCTGTTTTCGCCGATATATTCATTATCCCAGCTTAAAAAAAAATCATCCTCGTCGAATACAAAGGTGTTATCGGCTAAAATATGCTTATGCTTATATATTGTATTTAGGTCAAAAACAAATATTCCGCCGCATTTAATATTATTCGCAACCTGCTCAAAGCATTTCTTAACATCGCAAATATCGGCAAGATGATTAATGCTGTCAAGCGAGCAGACACAAAAATCTACCTTTTCAAGCAAATTAAAATCACACATATCTGCTTTAATGTATTTAATATGTGAACTGCTTTTTTGTGACGCTACGCACAGCATATCCTCTGATAAATCCAAGCCTGTAACAGAATATCCTTTATCAGCAAATAACCTACTTAATGTACCTGTTCCGCACGCCAAATCCAAAAGAGAATTACCGTTATTATAATCATAAAAAAAGTTAGAAATGTAATCACTTCTAACTTCATAATCAACATTTTCGGTCAGGCGGTCATAAAACTGCGCAAAAGTACAATAACTACTCATTATTTTCTTTCTCTCTGATTCTTTCAAAAATTCTGTCATAGCCGTCACAGCCATACTGCAAAGAACGGTTAACGCGGCTGATTGTTGCGGTGGAAGCGCCTGTTTCACTGACAATATCGGTATAGACGCATTTTTCCGAAAGCATTTTTGCAACAACAAGGCGTTGGCTGATAACCTTCAACTCCTGAACAGTACAAAGATCTTCAAAAAAATCATAACATTCATCAATATTTTCTAAAGATAAAATAGCTTTGAATAAAAAATCGAGATTATCATCCTGAAGTTTTCTTGCCATAATGCACCTCCGAATTAATTTATCTTATTGTAACACACTAAATTGCGAAAGTAAAGAAAAAATCCCCGACAATGTCAGGGATTTTAAATATTTATTATTCCTTAATAAGCTCGTCATAAAAATCAAAGCAATCAAATGTTGCAAAATAATCTTTCGGCGTTTCCGCTCTTCTTATCATTTGATAAGAGCCGTCCTGCTTAAGAAGTATTTCTGCACTGCGAAGCTTGCCGTTATAATTATATCCCATAGAAAATCCGTGCGCACCGGAATCATGAATAAAGAGAATATCTCCCATTTCAATTTTAGGAAGCATACGGTCAATGGCAAATTTATCACAATTTTCGCAAAGCGAACCTGTAATATCATATTTATAATCGCAAGCCTCGTTTTCCTTGCCGAGAACGGTTATGTGATGATAAGCACCGTAGATTGCAGGACGCATAAGATTTGCCGCGCAGGCATCAACTCCGATATACTCCTTATGAGTGTGCTTCTCATTTATTGCAGTTGTTATAAGCGCTCCGTAAGGACCGAGCATATATCTTCCAAGCTCTGTATATATCGAAATATCATCCATACCGGCAGGAATTAATATCTCTTCATATGCCTTTCTTACACCCTCGCCGATGACGAAAATATCGTTTGGCTCCTGATCGGGTCTATACGGAATTCCGATACCTCCGGAAAGGTTAATAAAAGTAATATGAACACCGAGCTTTGCCTTAAGATCTGCCGCAAGCTCAAATAAGATTTTAGCAAGCATCGGGTAATATTCATTTGTTACAGTATTTGAACAGAGAAATGAATGAATACCGAACTCCTCAACACCCTTTTCTTTAAGTATTGAAAAAGCCTCATAAATCTGCTCTGTTGTCATACCGTATTTTGCGTCGCCCGGATTATCCATAATATCATTTGTGATTTTAAATACTCCGCCGGGATTATAACGGCAGCTCATTTTTTTCGGAAGCTTACCGCAAGCCTTTTCTACTGCCTCTATATGAGTAATATCATCAAGATTTATTATACCGCCCAAATCGTTGCAATATTTGAATTCTTCAATAGGCGTATCGTTTGATGAAAACATAATATCATCGCCTGTTGCGCCAACAGCTCTTGCCATCATAAGCTCGGGTTTTGATGAGCAGTCGCAACCGCAACCGTATTCCTGAAGTATTTTTATCAAAAAAGGATTTGGCGTTGCCTTAACTGCAAAATATTCCTTATATCCCTTATTCCAAGAAAATGCTTTCTTCAGGTTAGCGACATTTTCTCTTATACCCTTTTCATCATAAAGGTGGAAGGGTGTAGGAAATTCTTTAATAATTTCCTGTACTTTTTCTTTAGTTACAAATGGTGTCTTTGCCATTATTCAAGTCCTCCTGCATCACTTACAGCTTTTTCTATATAATTCTTAATACCGTTAATCCCCTGACCTGTTACGGCTGAAAAAGGAACAACGGGAACATTTCCGGCAAAAGCAAGCTCCTGCCTAGATAAATTGAGCCTTTCTTCATATGCTTTTTTCTTAAGCTTGTCCGCTTTTGTCATAACAATAATAAAAGGTATTTCCATCTCTTTCATAAAATTAATCATACCCATATCATCTTTAGAAAGCGGATGCCTCATATCAATTAACTGAACAACGAGAGCAATATTTCTGCCTGACTGAAAATATCCCTCCATAAGCTCCGAAAAACGGCTGTACTCCTGCTTGCTGATTTTTGCATAGCCGTATCCGGGAAGGTCAACGAATTTCACATCATCAACATTATAAAAATTAATTGTTATTGTTTTACCCGGAACGGAGCTGACTCTTGCAAGCTGTTTTCTGTTAAAAAGCTTATTAAGCAAAGAGCTTTTTCCGACATTTGAACGCCCTGCAAATGCAATTTCGGGAAAACTGCTTTCGGGAAGCTGAGACGATATACCGTACGAACGCTCAAATTCAGCTTTATTATAATTCATAAAATCTATTATCCTTTCCGCATTCAAACAGAAGCTGAAAATAAATTATTGTGTAATAACAGACGGCGCTTCTTTTTTACCGGTAACAATTACATTCGATTCTTTTCTGTTGTCTTTCGGCAGAGGCAAAGCGCTTTCCAATGCAATAGGAAGCACTTGCTCAAAAGAGGTTACCGTAATAAATTTAACAGCTGCTTTAACCTCATTTGAAATTTCTGACAAATCCTTTTTATTATCTATAGGAATAATAACAGTATCACATCCTGCCTTATATGCAGCCATGGATTTTTCCTTTAAGCCGCCAATCGCAAGCGCCTTACCCTTTAAGCTAATTTCTCCTGTCATTGCAACATTTGATTTAATTGCAACACCGGTAAGCTCGCTTACAAGCGCAGTAGTTATTGCAAGACCTGCTGACGGACCGTCCTTTGGTACTGCTCCTTCAGGTGCGTGAATATGTATATCCTTTGTTTTGTAGAAATCGGTATCAATACCAAAAGAAGCCGACATAGATCTGACATATGAAACAGCAGTCTTTGCGCTTTCCTTCATAACATCTCCGAGATTGCCGGTAAGCTCAATCTTGCCTGTTCCCTCAAGAGCGGATATTTCAATCGGGAGCATTGTGCCTCCTACGCTTGTCCAAGCCAGACCGTTTACTGTTCCGACAAGATTATGCCCTTCAACTCTCTCCTGCTGATATTTTTTAGGTCCTAATATTTCTTCAATATTATTTTCTGTAACCTTAAAGGATTTTACATCGTTATCAAGCGCTACCGTTGCTTTTCTGCAAAGCGTTGCTATTTCTTTTTCGAGCTTACGAACGCCCGCTTCTCTTGTATACGACTCGATAAGGGCATAAATACCATCATCAGAAATTTTAAATTCCCTTGCGGTGAGATTATGCTTTTTCATCTCTTTTTTTATCAAATGCTCTTTTGCAATATGATATTTTTCCTCAGCCGTATAGGAATTAAGCTCAATTATCTCCATACGGTCATATAAAGGAGCAGAGATAGCAGAGGTATCATTAGCAGTTGTAATGAATAAAACCTTGCTCAAATCAAGGGGAAACTCAATATAATGGTCGGTAAAGGTTGAGTTTTGCTCGGGATCAAGCGCCTCAAGCAAAGCGGATGAAGGATCACCCTTGAAATCATTACCTATTTTATCTATCTCATCAAGAAGAATAATCGGATTCATTACACCGCTTTTAATTACCGCGTCAACTATTCTTCCCGGCATTGAGCCGATATACGTTTTTCTGTGGCCCCTTATTTCTGCCTCATCATGAATACCTCCAAGGGCAACACGAACATATTTTCTGTTCATACTCCTTGCGAGTGATTTTACAATTGATGTTTTACCGACTCCCGGAGGTCCGGCAAGGCAGATTATCTGACCTGTAAAATCGGGATTTCTTTTATAAACTGCAAGCGACTCAACTATTCTATCCTTAACCTTATCAAGTCCGTAATGGTCCTTATCAAGTATTTTTCTTGACTTTTGAAGATTAATGCTGTCTTTTGTATACTTTCCGAAAGGTATTTCAAGGCATTTATCAATATAGTTTCTTACAACTGTACCCTCATGTGAACCCGACGGCATCTTCATAAGCTTATCGCATTCTTTTAAAAGCTTATTTTTAATTTCTTCACTGCAAGCAAGAGAATTGATTTCCTCTCTGTAGGCGTCAGCCTCTTCAACAGGATTTTCACTTTCGCCGAGAGTATCCGAAATGACCTTCATTTCTTCGCGAAGATAATATTCTCTTTGATTTTTATCTATTTCTTCCTGAACCTTCTCGTGAATTTCAGCTTCAATTTCAAGTGTTGAATTTTCTTTTTTCAAAAGGACAAGAAGCTGAATAAGCCTGTCTAATGGATTAAGTGATTCTAAAACAGTTTGCTTCTCTGAATAATCAATAAAAGTATTTGAGCATATGAAATCAGCAAGCTCACTGCTTGATTTGAGAGATATTACCTTTGCAATTATATCGTTGCTGATTTTAGGAACAAGATTTACATATTTATCAAATTCCTTTTTTACTGCACGCTGATATGCAGATTCCTCTTCAGTATCACAGCTGTACTCAACATCATCGGCAATGCTTACCGTTGCGCTTACAAAAGGCTTAAAACGGGTTAATGCAATAAGCGTTCCCCTGTTTAATCCCTCAACAACAACTCTTAAATTTTCGCTGTTAGGTATTCTCACCATTTGCTTAATATGGCAGATAACACCTATATCATACATATCATCAATATCGGGATTATCAACAGAAGCGTCTTTTTGGCATACAAGAAATACCTTTTGATTGTCATTCATTGCATTTTTCAATGCCTCAACGCTCTTTTTTCTTCCGACATCAAAATGAAGCATCATATCCGGAAACACAACAAGACCGCGAAGCGGTATAACCGGAAGCTCAATAATATTTTCAGAATTATTTAATTCACACATATTCAAACCTACTTATAACAAATTATTTAAATTATATACTAATAAAAGAAAAAAGGCAACAATAAATGTTGCCTTTTTAGTCATATTAGCGTCTTTAGACAGTTTTGCTCTTTGAGCAAAACAAAGAACCACCCGCT
>JBJEPL010000056.1:0-26209 GCA_051881215.1 Eubacterium sp.
GCCGTCGCTGATTGAGCGGATAACGGCAAACGGAATATTGTTTGCGGCGCAGGTGTGGCCTATTGCTCCGCCCTCCATTTCTCCGCAGATTGCACCGAATTGCGAGGCAAGCATTTGCTTTAGCCTTTCATCGGCAATAAATGTATCGCCGCTGGCAATTGTTCCGCGGTGGATTTTTTCGCCGGAGTTGATAGCCGTTCGGGCAAGCCTTTCGGAAAGCTCTTCGTCGGCTTTAACCTTTATAACATTAAGCCCGTTTATATATCCCCTCGGCTCGCCGAGGGCGGTGATATCAATATCGTATTGGCATACATCTGTCGCAATAACAACATTTTTTATTATTACATTACTGTCAAGCGAGCAGCCGACGCCGATATTTATTATTTTATCAACATCAAAATTATCAATCATCGCCTGAGTGCACAAAGCGGCGTTTACCTTTCCGGGAGAGCATTTTGCGGCGCAGACCATAACATCTTCGATAAAGCCGCATACAAATTCCACTCCTGCTATAGTGCTTGAGGTTTTGTTTTTTATTTTATCCTTAACAGAATTTATTTCAACATCCATTGCACCGATTATTCCAAGCATAATTTTTCTCCTTAAAAATGTTATAACCTTGTTGTTTAAAATTATCGTGCCCCAACATATAGTGCTATTATAATATAGAAAATTAATAAATACAAGTTTATTGAATTTTTTGTTGACAACGCTTGCTTTTTTAATATATAATATCTTCCGATATTGTGGAGTTGTATCCCTATATGAATTGCCTGCACTATACCGTGCAGAGAATATAAAGATTAAGACAAGTTTAGTCTTTCGAATGGAGTGAAAAAAATGAAGAGAACTTATCAGCCTAAAAAGAGACATGCCCAGATGGAGCACGGCTTCAGAAAGAGAATGTCAACAAGAAACGGAAGAAAGGTACTTGCCCGCCGCCGTGCAAAGGGAAGAAAGAGACTTTCTTACTGATTACCGACTGGGAGCGATTAGGTGAAAAGCAAAACCTTAAAAGAGAATAAGGACTTTCGCCGCCTGTATTACAGGGGGAAAAGCCTTGCCTCGCCGTGTATAGTAAGCTACGCTATGAAAAGCAGATGCGATTACACGAGAATCGGTATTACCAGCAGTAAAAAAATCGGCAAAGCCGTCAAGCGCAACCGCGCAAGAAGGGTTATAAGGGCTGCCTTTTCGCAGCTTGAGCCGAGGATAAACGGAAGCTGGGATATAGTTTTTGTTGCAAGAACAAAAACCACCGAGGCTAAAATGCAGGAGGTACTGGCTCAAATGGAGGTTCAGCTTAAAGAGTTGGGAGTATTGAATTGAGAAAGTATATTAAAAAAGCAATGATTTTTTTAATAAGAACCTATCAGCTGACTATCAGCCCGAGATTTTCTCACGGCAGCTGCCGTTATACCCCCACCTGCTCGCAATACGCTATTGAAGCAATAGAAATTCACGGAATTTTTAAGGGCACTCTGCTTGCCGCAAGGCGTATTTTAAGGTGTAACCCCTTTTTCAAGGGAGGTTGGGATCCTGTTCCCCCAAAGAAAACTAAAGAGGACAATTAATGAATAGTATTTTACTTGCCGTATCAACAGGCGGAATGGGCTTTTTAAAGCCGCTGTATTGGCTTTTCGGTAAATGTATGAGCCTGCTTTTGAGCGTGCTTGATAACAAGTACTTTCTTGCAATCTTAATTTTTACCGTCGTTACCAGGCTTTTGCTTCTTCCTATTAATATAAGACAGCAAAAAACCATGGCGAAAACCACAAGGCTTCAGCCCAAAATTCAAAAGATACAGAAAAAATATCCTGATCCAAAGGACCGTAACAAGCTCAACGAGGAAATGCAGGATTTATATGCCCGAGAGGGTCACAATCCTATGCAGATGGGATGCGGACCGATGATTTTCCAGATGGTATTTCTTATGGGTATTATCGGTATTATCTATTATCCCCTTTCATATGTTTTGGGAATGAGCGAGTTTAACAATTATTCAAGCGAAATCGCAGAGGTTGTTAAAAATCTCGGATACGAGGGAAATTACCTTCAGTTAGGTATTCTTGAAAACTTTGACGCCTTCAAGGAAACCCTTGTTGCAGAATTCCCTCAATTGTTTACAGAGCAGAAGTGCGCTGAGATATCCGCTTACCGCGACGGTATGACCCTGTTCGGTATAGATATGACCGCTATTCCGCACTGGAAGGACGGAGTTATAGTTACAATCCCTATTTTGTGTCTTGTAACATCACTTGGTTCAAGCCTTATTTCTACTGTTATTCAGAAAAAGAACAATCCTGCAGCAAGCCAGCAGATGGGTTCAATGATGATGATGATGTTAATGATGCCGTTTTTCTCATTCTACATCTCGTTTAAGGTAACCGCAGCAGTTGGTTTTTACTGGATTATTTCAAACCTTGTTGCAATATTGCAGCAGCTGTTTATTTTCAAGCAATTCCCTCCGAGGAAAACACAGGCGAGGCTGATGGTTGAAAACACCATTGAACGCCGCTCAAGGGAAGAAAATATCAAGAAAATTAAATAATTATCGGAGGATTATATGATAAAGGAATTTATCGGTACCGGTAAAACTATCGAGGAGGCAACCCTTTCTGCAAAGGCAGGTCTTAACGCTCCGCTTACCGCTGATGTTAAGATTGAAATTGTTGCTATGCCGAAGAAAAAGATTTTAGGTCTTTTCGGCGGAAGCGACGCGCAGGTTAAGGCAAGCTATGACGACGGCAGAAAAGAGAGAAAGCCGCGCCAGCCTAAAAAGGACGCTCCTAAAAAGAGTGCACCTGCCAAAAAAGAGCAGTCCGCTAAAAAGCCTGCTCCTGTTAAAGAGGAGCCGAAGCTTCAGAAAAAAGAAGAAAAAATCACCGATAGTGATATCGATTTAGATTACGCCTGCGCATATCTTAAAACCATGATTGACGGCTTTAAGGTAGAGGACGCAAAGGTTACAGCAAAGGTTGTTGACGGCGTTGTTGAGATGGAGGTAAGCTGCGAGGATTACGGCATTATAATCGGCCATCGCGGTGAAACTCTTGACGCGTTGCAGTATCTTACAAGCCTTGCTATTAAAAACACTGTTGACAAGTATGTAAGAGTTACTCTCAATGTAGGCGACTACCGCGCAAAGAGAGAGGAAACACTCAAGGCTCTTGCAGTTAAAAACGCAAACTATGTTGTAAGAACGGGCAGAAGATATACCTTTGAGCCTATGAATCCGTATGAAAGAAGAATTATTCATACAGCAGTTCAGACGGTTGAGGGCGCAACCTCCCGTTCGGTAGGAAGCGGAACTGACAGAAAGGTTCTTATCGAGCCTGAAGGCGGAGTAAGACACCAGTCATATTCACGAGGCGGACAGAGAAGAGGCGAACGCCGTCAGGCGCCGGCACCTGCCGACCCTAACCGTGAAAAAAGAGTGGACAGGGCAGATATGCCTAAATTCGGAAAAATTGAAGTCAAAAAAGACTGATTTATACTGATTTATTTAAAGGTGGACATCAGTCCACCTTTAAATTTTGAAAGGGGGGAGCAAAATGTCAAAAGCTATTGCCGCAGTTGCAACAGGCAACAGCGTTTCGGGTATCGGCGTAATAAGAATAAGCGGCGATAACGCAATTGAAATTGCCGATAAGGTTTTTGTTTCAATGGATAAAACTCCTCTCAAAAATATTAAGGGCTACACTGCAAAGTACGGTACCGTTTACAGCAACGGCGAGGGCTTTGACAATGCCGTTGCCCTTGTTTTCCGCGCGCCGAAAAGCTATACGGGCGAAAATGTTGTTGAGCTTTCGGTTCACGGCGGAATTTTTATTGTTGAAAAAACCTTGGAGGCTGTTTTTGCCGCAGGCGCGTCACCTGCCCAGGCAGGAGAATTTACAAAGCGTGCCTTTTTAAACGGCAAAATAGATTTGACCCAGGCGGAGGGCATTGCCGCTCTGATTTCTGCGCAGGGTCAGGAGGCGGCAAAGGCGTCTTATAATCTGCTTCAGGGCTCTTTGAGCAATAAAATAACCGAAATTCTTGACGGTCTTATTGAATGCAGTGCTTCAATGGCGGCTTGGGTAGATTATCCCGACGAGGAAATACCCGAGCTTGGCGAGGAGCGGTTAAGAGAAATTCTTGAAAAGGCGCTCTCCTCTCTTTCTCAGCTTATTGATAATTATGAAAACGGAGCCGTTATGACGCAGGGCGTTGACACGGTTATTGCCGGCAGACCGAACGCAGGCAAATCAACGCTGATGAATATGCTCGTCGGAAGAGAAAAAAGCATAGTTACCCATATTGAGGGTACGACCCGTGACATTGTTGAGGAAACGGTAAGGCTCGGTAATATGGTTCTTCACCTTTCGGACACGGCAGGACTGCGCGAAAGCCGAGATGTTGTTGAGGCAATCGGCATTAAAAAGGCTATGGAAAAGCTTGAAGCGGCGGCGCTTGTGCTTGCTGTTTTCGACAGCTCGGTTGAGCTCAACGATGAGGACAGAGGGCTTATTGAGAGCTGTAAGAATAAAAAGGCTGTTGCCGTTATCAACAAAACCGATGTTGAAAGCAAAACCGACGCTTCTCTCATAGAAAAAAGCTTTGAGAAAACGGTTTATATCTCCGCTAAAAACGGACAGGGGCTTAAAGAGCTTGAGCAGGCGGTAAAAGAAATTTTGGGCGTTGAGGAATTTGACTCCTCACAGCCGATGCTTGCAAACAAGAGGCAGAAGCTTTGCGTAATCAACGCAAGGGACAGCGTCAGTCAGGCGCTTGACGGACTTAATATCGGAGTGACCTATGACGCGGTTAATGTTATGATAGACAGCGCGGTTGACGAGCTTTTGTCGCTCACGGGAAAAAAGGCAACCGAAGAGGTAGTAAACAATATTTTCAGCCGTTTTTGCGTTGGAAAATAGAATTTTTGGCAGACTGATTTGATTATCAGAGGTATCGTATGGAATATTTTTCGCAGGAATATGATGTAATAGTTATCGGCGCAGGGCATGCAGGAATTGAAGCGTGCCTTGCTTGCGCACGCCTTGGCTGTAAAACAGCGGTGTTTACGATAAATCTTGACTGGGTAGGAAATATGCCGTGCAATCCGTCAATCGGCGGCACCTCAAAGGGTCACCTTGTAAGAGAGATTGACGCCCTCGGCGGAGAAATGGGCAGGGCTGCCGACAAATATTCATTGCAGTCAAGAATGCTCAATCTCGGAAAAGGGCCTGCCGTTCATTCCTTGAGGGCGCAGATAGACCGCCGCGAATACTCCGCCGGAATGAAGCACACTCTTGAGCTACAGGAAAATCTTGATATAAGACAGGCGGAAATCGTTGATATTATAAAAACCGACAGCGGCTTGTGGCAGGTTAAGACGAAGCTCGAGGCGCTCTTTACGGCAAAGGCGGTTATAATTGCAACGGGTACCTTTTTAGGCGGAAGAGTTTATATCGGTGATGTTTCATATGAGAGCGGACCCGACGGAATGTTCCCCTCAACCGAGCTTGCAAGGGCGCTCAAAAGGCTTGATATTCCGCTTCGCAGATTTAAGACGGGAACTCCGTCGAGAGTTAACAGGCGCTCGGTTGATTTTTCACAGCTTGAGGAGCAAAGGGGCGACGAGCATACCGTGTCCTTTAGCTTTGACAGTGAGAAGCCGCCTGAAAACAAGGTGGTTTGCCACATTACATATACTAATGAAAAGACAAAGCAGATAATTCTTGACAATCTTCACAGAAGTCCTATGTATTCGGGTAAGATTGAGGGAAAGGGGCCGAGATACTGCCCGTCCTTTGAGGATAAAATAGTGCGCTTTGCCGATAAGCAGAGGCACCAGCTTTTTATTGAGCCGTGCGGACTTAACACGGAGGAGCTTTATCTTCAGGGGCTATCCTCTTCCCTGCCCGAGGATGTTCAGCTTGATTTTATCCACACGATACCGGGGCTTGAAAATGCGCAGGTTATGAGAGCCGCTTATGCAATCGAATATGACTGCGTTGACCCGACTGCTTTAAAGGCAACTCTTGAGTTCAACGATTTGGAGGGGCTCTACGGTGCAGGTCAGTTCAACGGCTCGAGCGGATACGAGGAGGCGGCGGCGCAGGGGCTTGTTGCCGGAATTAATGCGGCGCTTAAAATTAAGGGCGAGGAGCCTTTGATTTTAGACAGGGGCGGCTCATATATCGGAACGCTGATTGACGACCTTGTTACAAAGGGCTGTACCGACCCGTACCGTATGATGACAAGCAGAAGCGAATACCGTTTGGTTCTTCGTCAGGACAACGCTGATGTCCGTCTTACACCGATAGGTTACAAAATAGGCTTGATTTCACACTCAAGATATGATAAATTTTTATTAAAGGAAAAAAATGTAGAGGCGGAAATGAAGAGGATTTCTCAAAAATCAATTCCCCTTTCCGATGAATTGCAGGAAATTCTCATTTCCAAAAACACTGCTCCGCTCAAAAGAGGCTGTAAGATGATTGAGCTTTTAAGGCGGCCGCAGATAACCTATGACGACCTTGCCTTGGTTGATACGGACAGACCCGATTATGACAGGGCTGTTTTTGAGCAGGTTGAAATTGCTGTTAAATATGAGGGCTATATAGCCAAGCAGGAGCAGCAGATTAAGGAAATGCGCAGAATTGAATGTAAAAAAATCCCCGCAGATATAGATTACAAGGCATTAAAGGGCTTGAGGCTTGAGGCTGTTGAGAAGCTGTCAAAAATCAGACCCGAAAATCTCGGTCAGGCGAGCAGAATCAGCGGAGTTAACCCTGCCGATATTGCGGCGCTGAATATTATTTTGGAGACATTATGATTAATTATGATTTACTTGCCCGAGAGGCAGAAAAAATTGGTATTGATTTAGGCGATTACGGAATTGAGAGGTTTGATAATTATGCCGAAAGGCTTCTTCGCTGGAACGAGCATGTTAATTTAACCTCGATTACCGACCCTGATGAAATTTTAATTAAGCATTTTATTGACTGCTTATACATATTTAAATATGTAGATATGAAGGACGACGAGAAAATCGTTGATGTGGGAAGCGGCGCAGGCTTCCCCGGTATGCCGCTTCTTATGGCTAACCCGAAGCTTGATGTTACCTTTGTTGACAGCGTAGGAAAGAAGCTTGCTTTCTTAAAGGATGTTTTGAGAACCTCGGGCCTTTTCGGTGAAATAGTGCATAAGCGCGCCGAGGAGATAGGAAAGGACAGCGACTACCGCGAAAGCTTTGACTATGCGGTTGCAAGGGCGGTTGCACCGCTCAATATTCTTTGCGAATACTGTATGCCCCTCGTTAAGGTGGGCGGACTTTTCATTGCTATGAAGGGCTCAAATGCTCCGGCTGAACTTGAGCAGGCAAAAAAGGCGATAAAGGTATTAGGCGGAGAGGTTGCCAAGACGGCGGAATTTACGCTCCCTAACGGCGACCCGAGAACGATAATTATTATAAGAAAGATATCGCAGACTCCGACAAAATATCCGCGAAAGACCAAAAAAATAGATACCAAGCCGCTTTAAACAAGTAAATACAGGTCGAATATAAAGGATTTCTCACGATGAGAAATCCTTTTTTTCTGCTAAACTTTGTGGTATAGTTATATCAAGGAGATGAGGTGAGTGGAACAAGTAATACAAATTCCTACCGAAAAATTACTGCCAAACCCTTATCAGCCGAGAAAGCAGTTTAAAAGTGAGGACATGCTCTCGCTTGCCGACTCAATTAAGGAAAACGGAGTTCTTCAGCCGCTTTTGTGCCGAAGAATTAACAACAGCGATTATTATGAAATAGTCGCAGGTGAAAGACGGCTTCGGGCTTCGATACTTGCTAATCTTCAGACTGTTCCCTGCCTTGTAATCGACTGCGATTACGAAAGCAGCGCTGTTTATTCGATTTTAGAGAATATTCAAAGAAGCGATTTGGATTTCTTTGAAGAGGCGCAGGCAATAAGCCACCTTATGAATCATTTCGGTATGACGCAGGAGCAGATAGGAAAAAGGCTCGGAAAAAGCCAGTCCTCTCTCTCAAATAAGTTAAGGCTTTTGAGGCTTCCGGTAGATGTAAGATATTTTATCGAAAAAGAGAAGCTGACAGAGCGCCACGCAAGAGCGCTTTTAAAGCTCGACAATGAAAAGGATATGTGGACAACCCTTAAGGTTATAAAGGAAAAGCAGCTCACGGTTGAGCAGACAGAGGCGTATATCGACAATTTAACCGACAAAAAGGTTAAGCCTCGACACAATGTTGTAAAAATCTTCAAGGATGTACGCATTTTCGTAAACACAGTTAACAAAGCAATACAGACGATGCAGGAAGCAGGAATAAATGCGCAGTCGGACAAAACGGAAACCGACGAATATATAGAATTCAGGGTGCGCATACCAAAGGACGCACAAAAGTGCATTAACTCCGCTTAAAACGGGAAACCGTTTTAACATATTCTCCTCTTTTCATCACGCGGAAAAAACGGGCGAAAGCTCGTTTTTTCTGTTTTATAGGGGCAGGCAGAGCATTCTGTTTGCCCTTTTTCTTTATTATATAGCTTTATTAAACTTGTGTTTCATATGAAACTATTACACTATATGTAGATTTTCATAAAAACTATGTTTAAATAAATATGTTTCGGCATTAAAGATAATAAAAACAATGTTTAGAAGAAAATACTGTTTTGTTTTATTTGAATTTGCAATAATTATCTAAACTTTTCATATCTGCAATCCTAAATTATAAAGTTTCACGTGAAACATCTATATATTGTAGCATCTCCCCTCTCCAAACACAAAAGTTGAAAAATTTTTCTCATTGTTTCATGTGAAACACTTGTTTGGGATATAATAATGTAGTATAATTATTGTCACGGAGGTGCGATTATGGGTAAAACCGTAGCTATATTTAATCAAAAAGGCGGAGTTGGTAAAACCACAACCTGCGTTAATTTTTCAGCCGCTCTCGGCTTGAAGGATAAAAAAACACTCCTTGTTGATGTCGACCCTCAAGGTAACTCAACAAGCGGAGTTGGCATTGATAAAACAGATATTAAAAATTCAACATACGATATGCTGATAAATGATGTCCCTGCAAAGGATATAGTCCTTGAAACAGAGTTTAAAAATCTTTCAATCCTCCCTGCCAATATGAATTTAGCAGGCGCAGAGCTTGAGCTTGCCGAGAATGAAAACAGATTTAAGGCTTTGAAAAAGGCGCTTGCCCCTTTGGTTATGGAATATGATTACATTATAATTGACTGTCCCCCGAGCCTTGGACTTTTGAGTCTCAACGCTTTGACTGCTTCGGATACTCTTATAGTTCCCCTGCAATGCGAATACTATGCGTTAGAGGGATTGAGCCAGCTTTTGGGTACTGTAAGAACGGTAAAACAGCATTATAATGAGCATCTTGAGCTTGAGGGCGTTATATTTACTATGTATGACAGCCGTTTGAAGCTCAACCAGCAGGTTATGGACGAGGTGGAAAGATTTTTCCCCGGCAAGCCTTATAAGACAATGATACCGAGAAGCGTTAAGCTTGCGGAGGCTCCGAGCTTCGGACAGCCTGTATTATATTATGAAAAGTATTCAAAGCCAAGCTTCGCATATAAGAAATTGGTTGATGAATTTTTAAAGAAACAGTGACAAGAGGTGTATTATGGCAAAAAAACAATCAGGCTTGGGTAAGGGTTTAAGCGCATTAATGCTTGAAAATGCCGTTGACGATATGGTTGCAACAAACACCCTGCCTTTAAATGAAATTGTTCCAAATAAAGAACAGCCGAGAAAAACCTTTGACGAGGGAGCCTTGCAGGAGCTTGCCGACAGCATTACTCAACACGGTGTTTTACAGCCGCTTCTGGTAAGACCGCTTCCGACAGGCGGATATCAGCTTGTTGCAGGCGAAAGGCGCTGGAGAGCGTCAAGAATGGCAGGCTTAAAGGAGGTTCCCGTTGTTGTTAAAGAGCTTTCCGATGTTGAAACAATGGAGATTGCGATTATAGAAAATCTCCAGCGTGAGGACCTAAATCCTATTGAAGAGGCTGAAGGCTTGCAGGCGCTTATCGACCGTTGCGGCTTTACGCAGGAGGAGGTTGCTGTTTCAGTTGGAAAGTCACGACCGGCAATTGCAAACTCATTAAGACTGCTTAAGCTTCCGCCGGAGGTTCGTGATATGACAAGAAACGGCGAAATCTCCGCAGGTCACGCAAGGGCGCTTTTGGCTTTTGACAACGAAGCGATTATTTATGAGGCGGCGCAGAATATAATCAGAAACAAGCTGACCGTAAGAGATGTTGAGCGGCTTGCAAAGATGACCGAAAAAAGCGCGTCGACCGGCAGAATTCGAGCCAAAAGGCGTGATTCGTTTTACGACGAGGTTGAGCTTTCACTTTCGGAGGCGCTCGGCAGAAAGGTTAAGGTTTATAACGGCAGAGGAAAGGGCACGCTTGAAATTGAGTTCTACTCCGCCGAGGATTTAAAGGATATTGCTAATAAGTTAGGAGAATAAAAAATGCTTGATATTAAATTTGTAAGGGAAAATTCCGAAATAGTTAAGGAAAACATTAAAAAGAAATTTCAGGACAAAAAGCTTGCGCTTGTTGACGAGGTAATCGCGCTCGACGAAGAAAGAAGAGCCGTTATGATAAAGGCTGACGAGCTTCGTGCCAACAGAAACAAGCTTTCAAAGGAAATCGGCGCTTTAATGTCGCAGGGCAAAAAGGAAGAGGGAATGGCTCTGCGCGAAAAGGTAAACGCACAGGCAAAGGAGCTTGAGGAGCTTGCTTCAAAGGAAAAGGAGCTAAACGAAAAGGTTACATCAATTATGATGTCGATACCGAATATCATTGAGGATTCCGTTCCGATAGGAAAAGACGACAGCGAAAATGTTGAGGTTGAAAGATTCGGCGAGCCTGTTGTTCCCGATTTTGAAATCCCTTATCACACCGATATTATGGAAACCTTTGACGGTATTGACCTTGAGTCCGCAGGCAGAGTTGCCGGAAACGGATTTTATTATCTTATGGGCGATATTGCGCGCCTTCACAGCGCAGTAATCAGCTACGCAAGGGATTTTATGATTGACAGGGGCTTTACCTATGTTGTTCCGCCGTTTATGATTCGTTCAAATGTTGTAACGGGCGTTATGAGCTTTGAGGAAATGGACGCTATGATGTATAAAATTGAGGGCGAGGACCTTTATCTCATCGGCACCTCGGAGCATTCAATGATAGGCAAGTTCATTGATACAATCACACCTGAAAGCGAGCTTCCTAAAACGCTGACCTCTTATTCGCCTTGCTTCAGAAAGGAAAAGGGCGCTCACGGCATTGAGGAGAGAGGCGTTTACCGTATCCATCAGTTTGAGAAGCAGGAAATGGTTGTTGTCTGCAAGCCGGAGGAGTCAAAGATGTGGTTTGACAAGCTTTGGCAGAACACTGTTGATTTGTTCAGAAGCCTTGATATTCCTGTACGCACGCTTGAATGCTGCTCGGGCGATTTGGCAGACTTAAAGGTTAAGTCGGTTGATGTTGAGGCTTGGTCGCCGAGGCAGAAAAAGTATTTCGAGGTTGGCTCCTGCTCTAATCTTACAGACGCGCAGGCAAGGCGCCTTAAAATCAGAATTAAGGGCGAAAACGGCAACTATCTTGCTCATACTCTTAACAACACCGTTGTTGCTCCGCCGAGAATGTTAATAGCCTTCCTTGAAAATAACCTTCAGGCAGACGGAAGCGTTAAAATTCCCGAAGCGCTTCGTATGTATATGGGAGGAAAGGATAAGATTATACCTAAAAAATAAGCGCGTTGGCAAAGCGTGAATTGCCGGCGCAAAAAGGGTATAATACTAAAAAGCGTGCCGAGGGGTGAGAATTATGTGGCTCGACAAGAGCAATATTGAAACGCTCTATGCTCCGAAAAAGAGAAATATTAAAAAGAGCGTAGCCGAATCAATCAAAAAATTTGCCGTCAATATAGCGAAAAGGCAGGATTATTTTCGTAAGGAGTCAAGAAAAATTCTCCTTGACAGCAGAAAAAAGAACTATAATAAAATCAGGGACAGTATAAAAACAGACGAAAGGGTAATTCTTTTTTCAACCTTTGACGGAAGAAGCTACGGCGACAGTCCAAAAGCTATTTACGAATATATGCTAAATGACCCGCGCTTTGAGGATTACAAATTCGTTTGGGCGTTTAGAAATCCAAAGCAGTTTACCTTTATTCTGGACAACCCCGACACTTATATCACCACCGTCAACACACGCGATTACGAAAAAACCTGCGCCACGGCAAAATACTGGATATATAACTACAGAATGTCCGACCATATTTATCCGAAGGATGATCAGGTTTATATTCAGCTTTGGCACGGAACTCCGCTCAAAAGGCTCGGCTACGATATCAGCGTTTCCGACAATGCAATGAATTCAAAGTCGGAAATCAGGGAAAAGTACAGAGTTGACGCGGAAAAATTTAAGTATATTCTTGCGCCGTCGCATTTTGCCGCCGAGAAATTTATTTCCGCCTGGAATTTGAAGAATGTCGGCAGGGAGGATACAATCCTTGAGCTTGGTTACCCGAGAAACGATTTTCTGATAAACTATACTCAAAAGGATATTGACGAGATTAAGAAAAGCCTTAATCTTCCCGACGGTAAAAAATATATTCTTTACGCTCCTACATGGAGGGATAATCAGCATAAGGCGGGAGTCGGCTATGTTTATAAAACCGAGGTTGATTTTGACATTCTGCGCGAGGAGCTCGGCGAGGAATATATAATTTTATTCAGGGCGCATTATCTTGTTGCAAATTCCTTTGACTTTGAGAGGTATTCGGGATTTGTTTACGATGTGTCAAGGGTAAACGATATAAACCATCTTTATGTTATTTCCGATATGCTTATAACTGATTATTCATCGGTATTTTTTGATTATGCAAACTTAAAAAGACCCGAGATTTTTTATATGTATGACCTTGAGGCATACGGCTCGGAAATCAGAGGCTTTTATATTGAGCTTGACGAGCTTCCCGGTCCGATTGTCAAAACGGTAGACGAGCTTATCGGTGCAATTAAAAACGCCGATAACGATAAATATAATGAAAAATACGAGGCGTTTAATAAAAAATTCAACTACCTTGACGACGGCAACGCCGCAAAAAGAGTGGTTGAAGCAATAATCGAGGAGCTTTAAGACAAGATAATTTTAAAGAGAATACTTAATATAAAAAGGAGACTGTTTATAACAGTCTCCTTTTTTTGAGCGGTAAATTGCCTTATCAACACGCTCTTATAATTCTTTGCAGTAATAATGCGGCGGTGAAACATAGCTTGTTGGGTTTGCGGCGGTAGCTCCGTAATTTACAACCTTAACATCGTTGTAATTGGAGGTTGACATATCAACATAGTTATTTTTGCCGTACTGCGCATACTCTGCCTCGGAAATATTGTTAAAGGTATATTTTCCCGGATAATTGCTTGATGTGTATGAGCAGTTGAAATACATTGGATAATTAACATATTTAAAGGTGTTGTTGCTGATAGTCAGCCCGCTGCTGCCCACAACATAAATGCCCTTTGTTACATAGTCGGAAGCGGTGTCTGTTCCGTAGGCTTTGCCTGTTGTATCTCTGCCGATGCCGTTAAAGGTGTTGTTTGTGATTGATGCGTTTTTCCAATTTATGGAGCCGACAGCGTATTTAACGCAATTTGTAAATTTGCAGGAATCAACAGTAACATTTGTGTGATATTTTCCCGGTGTAAATGCGTGGGTTCCGACTGCTGTCTGAACATTTGTAAAGGTGCATTTGCTGATTTTAATATTCGTATTCGGCGTACAGTCGTAATTAGTCCAGCTTTGGGTGAAGCCGCCGGTGTTTTTATCGTTAACATCAAGGTTAATGCACTCGTTTGCGGAGTCCTTAAGAGTCAGCTTTGAATTAGAAAAGCTGCAGTTTGTAAAGGTAACATTATTTGAAGCGTCAAGCTCTACAAAATGTCCGCTTCCGTTAAGACCCGTGAACTTTAGGTTTTCAAAGCTGATATTTTTGCAGTGGCAAAGAACAACTGCAACACGCTCGCGGAGATTTGAAGGAGCGTTGTTCATTTTTATTGTAACGCTTCCCGAGCCTATAAACTTAACATCGTGAACGCCGTTATAGCCGCTGTAGGTTTTATTGTTGTCAATTACCGACGGAGCGCAGAGCATAAACATTGTTGAGCTTGCGGAGAGCTTTGAGGTACCGGTGGAGCCGCCCTTATTAAGAACGACACCGTCCTTGAATTTAATGGTAACATTACTCGGAACATACAAAGCGTTTGTAATGTTATATGTTCCCTTTGTAAGAGTCAGAGTTCCTCCGCCGAGCTGTTCAAGAACGCGCAGATAGGAGGTAAGCATATAAAAAGGTCTTGTTTTAGCATTGTACGCACCGAAATTCATTGCATATCCGTTAATCGGTAAATCGTTTGGAGTTACGGTAAAATTCTTGCCGTCAATAACGGTAATTTTGCAGGTTGCCTTTGCGGCGGTATCCTTTTTTGCCTTTGCGGTAATAACGGCGGTGCCTGCTGATTTAGCAGTGATTAAGCCGTCGGAATTTACGGTAGCTACTTTAGTATTTGAGCTTGAATAGAGAAGGGAGCCGCCTCCGGCGTTTTTGCCGTTATAGGTAACCTTCATTGTTCTTGTGCCGCCCTTGCTGAATTTAAGTGCAGACGCATCTGTTTTAACAGGGCTGTTTTTAACTGTTACGGTGCATTTTTTATAAACCGTTTTGTCGCTTGCCATTTTAACGGTAATGGTAGCTTTTCCTGCTTTTTTAGCGGTAATAGTTCCGCTTGATGAAACGGTAGCTACGCTCTTGTCACTGCTGGAAAAGGTACACTTTCCGGCTGAATATGACTTGTTGTTGACCTTAACGGTAAGCTTCTTTGTGTTGCCCTTGTAGATTGTGGCTGACGAAGCGGAAAGGGTCATTTTCGGTTTAACGGTTATTTTGCACTTTTTTACAACCTTTTTGTTTGATTTGAGCTTAACCGTAATAGTTGCGGTGCCCTGCTTTTTAGCTGTAACAACACCCTTTGAAGAAACGGTGGCAACCTTTTTGTTGCTCGAGGTAAAGGTGCATTTTGAATTGCTGACAGCTTTGCCGTTAACCTTAACGGTAATTTTTTTTGTTGAATCCACCTGAACAGTTGCCGAGGTTGGCGAAATTGTCATTTTTTCAGCGCCTTCGGCTACAGCGCCTCCTGCTAAAATAAACAGACTGCACATAACTGCTAACAGCACGCTGACTTTTTTCTGAAGAGTGTTCATTGTATCAATCCTCCCGATAGAATATTAAAAAGAAATTTAAGTAATATCATACTATATTTTAATAGTGACGCATTTATTTGTCAATTTTGTTAAGAAATAAAGCTGTTTTAAATCAGCTTTTTATATGAAGCAGGCGCTTGATGAATTTTAGGATAACGCCCAGAGAATTGAAAAGGTTTGGCTTATCGGGAAGCTTTAAATCAATAACCTCAATATTATCAAGCTTATTATAGGTGTGGATACCGGTGTAGATATTTTTAACATTAAGCTTCACCGATTCTGCCGAAACAAAATCAATCCTTTTTTCCATATAGGAGCCTTTGGATATCTCGGTGATTTCGTTGAAATTCAGCTCCTTGCCGTAGCTTTCACCGCAGTTTTGCGACGGGCGGATAAATTTTTTATTGTGCTCAAAAATCTTACCTGCGCACCGCGCTGTGTCGATATCCCTTTTAACAGGATTTGAAGCGCAGGGGATAAGCGCTCCGTTTTGCTCATAATACAGATTAATTTTGTCAAAGGTGTAGGAATCGTCAATCTCCTGCGAGATATAGTAGCGCTGATTTTCATAATCAAAAATCGTTGTATCCGTGAGCCTTGCGTTTTCAAGCAAGACCGCCTCCTTGTGCCATTGGGAGGGGAAGGAGTCTGCCTTTATTCTGAAAAGCTCCCGTCCTGCATTACATTCGGGCACGATATAAAAGCTGCCGTTTTCTTCATAAATAAAAGGATAGGAAAGATGATGGGGATATTCAAATGCCTTGTGCATTTTGCCGACTGCCTTGCCGTCGATTTTTCTGTATCCTATAAGTCCCTTTCTCTTGAGCCTGTCATACATTTCAAAGAATATGTAATAACCGTCTGCGCCTTTAGCCAAAAAGGGGTCGGCCGCCCAGTAGCGCAGGGAGTTTTTTATAACGGTGAAGGGAGCAGCCTTATCGTCAATAAGATTATTTTCGCCTTCGTTTATTCTTAATGCAATGCACCATTCCTCGGGAACGAAATATATTTTTAATCTGTTGATGGCTGATTTGATATTCATTATTCTACCCCGATTCTTTTATAAAGCATTTGAGTTATTTGGCTGTCGGCCTTATTGCTGAATTTTCTTGCAAAAAGGCAACCGCAGTTTATTATCTCGTCATAGTCGTTTGATGTGAAGGTGTAGGGGCTTCCCCTGTGCCAGTCGGTATAACGCATACAGCCAAGGGAGCTGTCATCAAATTCCTTATGAAACAAATTGCTTTTAAACGGCGAGCTTAAGAAAACCGTTTGAACAAAAAATTCGTCGGGAATAAAGGTATGCTTAAACTGCCTTTTAACAAAGTCCTCCTGCGAGAGAAGATACTGCGCAAAATCGCCCGTTATGCTAAACCACTGCGAGCCTCTGCCTACTGTAAGATTTTTAACACGGTTAATTCCGAGCAGCCTTCCCAAAACGGACTCGGCCTTCGTAATGAAGCGGTTGAAATAGTTGCGCCTGCCTGTTGCAAAATGGTAATATGCAACCCTCTGAAATTCAACGGGTCTTAATTCTTCACCGCCGAAATGGATAAATTCCAAGCCGTTATTTTTACCAAAAAATGCGTGCATATCCTCCTGCGTCATCAAGGGGATATCAACGCCTGAAATCAAATGGACAAAATCGTATTTTTTACCGCTGTCAAGCGCAGTGTGAAGCACGAGATATTCGGCGCTGACCATACTCATATCTCCCCATTTTATGCTTATTCTCGGCGAAAAAGCAATTGAGGAATGCTTTGCGGTATTTTTAAATTTATCAAAATCAAAGGCCTTTACCTTTTTGTCGATATGAATAAAAATATCGTTTCTGCTGTCGTCGAGCGCCTTTATTAAGTTTTCGAGAAGCTCAAATTCATTATGAGCTAAAATAAGGTAAGCGTGCATAGAGCTTCAATCCCTCTATTAAAACAAAGAGTCAAAGTCAACTCTTTCAAATTCCTCAAGATGACCGCCTCGGGTGGCATTGTATATTTTTACGCCCTTTTGGGTGCAGACCTTTTGAGCCTTGCGGTAGGCGTAGGTGGATTTGTCTGTATGAGGCGGATTATAAAAAACATTTTCCTTGATTAAATTACTGTAGCTTGCTTCGGAGGTGGTTTTTGCGTAATTATGGTCAACACCTAAAAGATAGATTTCGCTAAAGCCCATATAAACAGCCAGCTGAATACTGCTGTATGTAACCGTATATCCGTTTGCAATAAACGAAGCCGCGTCTTCGGAGAATTCAGGGTCGTCGGTATATTCAATATACTTGTCATAATAAAAGAAGTTTTTGGGATTAGACAGCATTTCCTTGGGGATTATGCTCATACGGTTGACGATGAAAAAGCCGTTGGTATAAATAGGATGTAAATTTTTAATTTCATCAATATGAGCCTCGAGCAATTGAATATCCGCAACATTGTAAAAGGTAGGGCGCCATACGGTATCATCAAATGAATGATAAATCATATTTGCGGCAAAGCAATATTCGTCCTTAAGCCTGTCAAGGTCCTCCTTAACAAGACTCGGACCGTTGCCGATAATAAAGCAACGCTTGCCTTTATATTTGTTTTTTACCTTTTTAAGCTTATGCGAGTATTTCAACTGAATGTATTTTTGCAGTACAAGCAGTCTGAAATTTTGGGGAAACAGCTTTCTTAATTTTTTCATTTTACATACAGCCTTTACTTTTTAATATTTTTTATTTAACAACTCGGTTATAACATCAACGCATCTTTTTGCGCTTTTGTTATCATTATAATAATTTGCCGAATTTAACAGCTCTTTTCTGCCGGATTTATAATTATCCGTTGCGTTATTTACATTGCTTATAAAACGGCAGAAATCCTCGGTTGAATATATTTTTTCGCCGGCGGCCGAAAATAAGCTTTCATCTATTGCAAAGCCGCGGTTTTCTCTGTATTCATCAATATCCTCCCAGGTTAATCCGATTGGTCTGTCGGTTAAAAGATAATCAAAAACGGAAGAGGAGTAGTCGGATATTAACGCGTCGGATTCACCCAAAAGCTCATAAAGCTGTAAATCGTTTTTCTGAAGAAAGCAATCGTCAATAAAGCAGATATTTGAAAGCTTCAGATTTTTAATTTTCAGAATATCCTGCGCAAAATGCGGCTTGATTAGAATTAAAACGGAATTCTCTTTGGCGCAGGCGTTGATTTTTTTTGCGTCTTCCAAAGAGTGTATAACAGGAAAGGATATAGAGCTTGATGAATAATTTTCTTCCGAATTCTGCCTGTAGGTCGGAAGCCAGATTACAAGCCTTTCATAGCTGAAGGCTTCAAATATTTTGTGAAAATCGTGACTGCCCTCCGACAAAAGATAATCGTTTCGGGCAAATCCCGTTAAAAAGATTTGTTCTTCCTCTACGCCGAAAAGGCTTTTATATACAGGGTAAAAAGCCTTGCTCGGAACAAAAAGCCCGCTGCAATTTCTCGCATGGAGATTTTTACCTGTATCTTTAAACGGTGTGCCGTGGGTAAGATAAATGTAAATCTGCCCCTTGCGGTAAATATTAAACTGAACATTACAGCTGATAAGCACGCGTGCGGCAAGATTATAATAAAGCTTGTATTTTAAGCTGTATCTTGAAATTATCTTTACATTTTTTTCATCCGGAACAGGGTAGAAATTACCGCTTTTTTGATTTGCAACCCAAATGAGTGTATATTTTTTGTTGAAGCCCTGCCGTATCATTTCGTTGAAAACAGCGCGGGTGTTATCTGTAAAGTCAGGAAAGCTTTCAAGGAGTATGTAGTTTTTTAAAGGGATTAACGCAGAAAAAAGCTTACGGTATATTTTAAGAAAAAAATCTTTCATAGGCAATAAAATTGATTAGTGCGATTTTACACTATCCTCTCCTTAAAATCTTGTTAAGTGCGGAGATAACCAGTCCCTTTTCATATTTGTTCATAGACAAAAACCAAACACTAACACCGTATACCAAGGAATAAACGGCAATGCACGCTATGAATTCAAATATGTTTTTATATTCAACAAAACGCATTATCAAAGCACCGACTATGCAGGGGATGATAATGCCCTTTGCCTGACTGAGAATGTTTTTCCAAAATACTATAACATCAATGTTTATTTTTTTGTGGTAAACGATATTCATAATAATTCCGCAGGCAATAATGCTTGATAATCCGGTGCCAACGGCGGCGCCTACTGCGCCGTAAATCTGCGCCAGATATATGCTTAAGCCGAGATTTACAAGCGCCATTGCAAAGTAAATATATGCCCTGTAATGATGCTTGTTCTGCGCCCTTTGAATTTCTATTCCAACATTCTGAATAAGCGGAACGGTTCCCGGAATTATCATAACAAGCGCAACATAATACGCCTGCGTATAACCTTCGCCTGCCCAGTAATATATAAACTGTTTTCCGAAGAATACCAGGCCGCTGCAAATCAGGGCAAGAACCAAAAACTGAATTCTGCCGACCTTAACGAATAATTCCGTAAGTGCCTTTCTTTGAGCGGCAGGGTTATCCTTGTACTCATTGACAAGACGGTGTGTTCTCGGAGCAAAAACGCCCGAAATTGAAGTTGAAAAATTAATATAATAGCTGTGAAGACTTCCTCCGACCGAATATACGGCGGTTACTGCAGCGCCGCAGTATCTGCTTAAAATAATTCTGTCGATATTATTGTTAATCTGATCAACAATCATATTTAAAGCAATAAGTCCCGAAAAAGCAAAAAGGCTTTTAAAGATACCCTTTTCCCATGAGGTAAATGAAATTCTGAAGTCAAGAGTCTTTATGCTGTAGGCAATATAGCAGATATACGCTATTATACATATGCTGACATTTACAGTTACCATTCCTATTGAGCCGTAGCCTGCCATAAGCGTCGGTATAATCATAAGAGGAGCAATAACCGTTCTGATTACTCCGAGCAATTTGAGCATCAAATATTTTTCGTTGGCAGATATATATGAAATAAAGGTATTCAGCGGAAAGTCCAATGCCGCATTGAATGACATCAGAATAAGCAGCACCCTTGCAATATACATTTCATCAGGAGTAAGACCGTCCTTAAACACCAAAGTAAGATTATTTGATATTATAAGTCCGCACAGGAGAGTTATACCCCCGATAATAGAAAAAATTGTTATGTAAACGCCGTTGAGCTTACTTATTTTTTCTTTTTCGCCGTTTATTTTATATTTGGAATAAAACCTTATATAGCTGCTTGAAAAGCCCATATCCAATATGGCAAGAGCGGACAAAACCGAGCCGGCGGTACTGTATACGCCGAATTCGCTCTGACCGAGCAGACGAAGCATAAGAGGAGTATATACTATTCCTATGATAACATTTAATGCCATCTGAAAATATGATAAGAAAACACCTGCTTTGAGCTGATTTATTTTTCGCATAAATAACCTCTCACTGTAATAAACTCATTATATCGTCAACACAAGCCCTGTTGTGCTTATCAAAATTAATATTGCGCGAATTTTCGATAAGCTCAAGCTGTTTGCCTTCGTCTTTATATATTTCATAAATGCTTTGGGCAATGCTGTTTTCATCAATGTCGCATAAAACGGCGCAGTTATCTGTTACTATGCTCTCTGCGCCCTTTGTTTTTGTCGATACTACAGGCTTGTTTAATACAAGCGCCTCTGCAACAGTTAAGCCGAAGCTTTCGCTTCTTGACGGCTGAACATATAAATCGCACCCTCTCATATAAGGATAGGGATTGCTTTTGAAGCCGTGAAAAACAACATTTTCAGCTAAATCATTATCATTTACAAATTTGATTAGCCTGTCCTTTTCCTCTCCGTCTCCTACGAAATGCCATTTAAAATTCTTAATCCTCCCTTTGAGGAGAAGGCAGGCGCGAAGCGCTAAATCAATTCCTTTGTCATAGGTGAAGCGCGCGCAGGTTAAAATGTTATAAAATCCGTCGCAGGTAAAATCCTCAACGAGCGACGCCTGCCTGATTTTTTTAACCGGAATAATATTTTTTGTTGTATAGAGCCTTCCTTTAAGATAAGGAAAGCTTTCATCAACATAAGCCTTCATATCATCAAGTATGAAAAAAATACGGTCAATATTTTTTGTTGCCTTTTTTGAGAAGCACTCGGGATAGCAAACGCCGTCGTGATAATATGCAAATAATTTTGCCTTTGTGAATTTAATTAAAGAAAAGCGCCAGTTCTGGCAGTAATGGTAATTTATAATAATATCAAAATGCCTTACCGATATAAATAAATTAAAAAGCAAAGCATTTATGTAATTAAGAGCCTTGTTTATTTTTATATTATTCGTCTTAATGATTCTTTTGATATTCGGCGAGCGGATAAGCTTAATATTATCGTTGAGCTTATTTTTTTCGAGCGTTGAAAAATCGTTTTCCCAAACGCAGATATACAGCTCATAATCGCAGACGCTCATACAGTTAACAAGCTCAACGAGAGCTTTTTCCACTCCGCCGATTTTGAAATCCTCTAAAAAAAACATCAATTTTTTCATTTTTGCTTTCTCCCAAACAGGCGCGAAAATACAAATAAATATAAGCCTTTGCTGACGGACATAAGCAATACCGATAATTTGTATTTCTTACCGACAAAAGGGCATTTTAATATGTCGCTTTTATATTTTAATATGGTATTTGCAATTTCCCGATAGTATTTTTCCGAAAAATACCTGTCCTTCATAACCCTGCTTAAAACGGCAAAGGCTCCCGAGGTAAAGCGTTTAACAGCGGCGCCGTAAAGCTCGCTGTTATTTTTGCAGTCAATTAAAACCTCTTCAAAAATCTTATAGCTTTTTGCTCTGGCGTCGGTCATAAACGGAGTGGTTGAGGAATTTCCGCTGTCCTGAAGATAATGATATCTGCATTCGTCTATGCAGGCAACGGTTTTGCTTTCTTTGAAAGCGTAATAATTGAACAATAAATCCTCTGCGTATCCGTAGCTGCAATTAAATCCGATGCTTTTAATAACTGATTTTTTAAATAATTTTGAGCAGGCCTCGGGCCTTATATTATCAAGAACATAATTTTTAATAATTTCACTTCCGTGATAGAGCGCATCAGTGCATTTTATTTCATCGGATAATCCGTCAACGGTATCAAAGATAAAACCGCAAACAACAATATCCGCATCATTGCATACGGCGCCGTTAACCATTATTTCAAGCATATCCGTTTCGGCAAAATCATCGCTGTCAATAAAGGTAATATAATCGCCCGAGGCAATATCCAAGCCGCAATTTCTCGCAGAGGAAACGCCGCCGTTTTCCTTATGTATTACCTTAATACGGCTGTCCCTTTTTGCCCATTCGTCGCATTTTTGAGGGCAGCTGTCGGGCGAGCCGTCGTCAATAAGGATTATTTCCAAATTTTCATATGTCTGACTAACAATGCTGTCAATACATTTATCAAGGTATTTCTCCGAATTGTAAACAGGAACAATTACGCTGATTAACGAGCCTATCATTTTTACCCCTTTAATGATATGATTTTGTTATAAATTTTAGGTGATAAAGCCAAAGCTACGGTCTTTAGCTTTTCCGTTTTACCGTATAGCTTTGAAAAAATTATCTGACGCCTGTATTTAAGAATAGAGTCTCTTAATTCATCATATCTGTCCATACAGGCATTATTTCTGATACAGCCGCTCAAAACAATAAACGCCGAGGTTACATATCCCTTTATTAAGTAGGGCAGGATTTTTTCATTGGAGCCTTCGCCGTCAAGAATTATTTTTTTTGCCCTGATAATGTCAAAGGCGCCGTATCCGAAGGCGCTGTTTGTAATGGAGTTTTCTCTTATCACATAATGGTATTTCGGAATGTCGCAGAATACGGTTTTATCTATATCCTTATAAACCCTGTAATTATGTAATATATCCTCGGAGCATCCGTCGTCCTTTGAATACGGGTGCGATTTTATAACACTGCTTTTGTAGAGCTTATTCCATGCAACACCGCTTATGTGATTTCCCGAAGCCAAATCCTTCATTCTTTCATCATAATCAAAAAGCTTAATGCTTTTATCATCGCTTGCACAGCGTTCATCGGAATTTTCATAATCAAAATAAAAGCCGCAACGCGAAACATCCGCGTCATATTCAAGTGATAAATTAACAAGAAACTCAACCATATCAGGCTCGAGGTAATCGTCGCTGTCTGCAAACATAACATAATCGCCCGAGCAAGCGCGTGTTCCTGCGTTTCGTGCATCGGCAAGTCCGCCGTTTTCCTTATGTATTACCTTAATACGGCTGTCGCGTTCTGCCCATTCGTCGCACTTTTGAGGGCAGCCGTCGGGTGAGCCGTCGTTAACCAAAATGATTTCAAGGCTTTCATAGGTCTGATTTACAATACTCTCGATGCACTTATCAAGATATTTTTCGGTTTTATAAACAGGAACGATTATACTGATTAACGGCTTCATTTTAACTTCTCCCTTATTAATGCGATAATATGAAAGAGAAACGGAAAAGCATACATAATCTTTATAATTTTGCTGTTTGACATTTTACGGCATTTTTCATATGCCTGCTTCAAAAGCTTTTTGTTTTTTGCAGACGGGGTATAATATTTAATGCATTTTAAGAAATCGCTTCTTGCAAAAGAAGAAATCTGACCGTTATAATCGCTGATTTGAAGATTGTTGAAAAAACAGTAGTGGTCATAATCGGCGCTCACGCAGTCACAATATCTTTTTACGGTTTGAGTTCTTACCGCGCTTCCCTGATGAATAATATAGCAATATTTATGAGCAGGCATAAATACCGCTTTTTCACATTTTGAATAAAGCATGGGAGAAAGAGTCCAGTCCTCAAAAATTCTGCCCTGCGGAAAACGCAGTCCTTCAAACAGAGAACGCTTTATTACCTTATTGCACAGGGAAACAAGCTCTCCCTTGCAGCTTGAAAAGAAATCACTGAGCAAAGCCTTTGAATTTAATACGGTTAGATTGTTTTGATATTCCACTCCCGTTGAATACGAGGTTGAGCCGTCATTATAATACTTAAATGAGCAAAAAGAAATATCCGCGTCATTTTCAATCAGATTATTAATCAGAATTTCATAAAAATCATTTTCAATGAAATCATCGCCGTCAACAAAGCCGATGAAATCTCCGGTGGCATTGTCAAGTCCTGCGTTTCTTGCAGATGAAATACCGCCGTTTTCCTTATGTATTACTTTAATACGGCTGTCGCGTTCTGCCCATTCGTCGCACTTTCGGGGGCAGCCGTCGGGTGAGCCGTCGTCAACCAAAATGATTTCAAGGTTTTCATAGGTCTGATTTACAATACTCTCAATGCACTTATCAAGATATTTTTCGGTTTTGTAAATAGGAACGATAACGCTTATTTTATTTTTTTGCATTTACAGAAATCTCCTTAAAAGCCGTGTATAAATATATAAAAGAAAAACGCTCTTTTTTGCGAAAAATTTTGCAATGAATTTTGTATGAACGGGCAGCAGGCTTAAATTAACCTTCCTTGCCGCCGAGGTAATGTCGTCATTATTGACAAAAGCTCTCAAAACCTCTTTCGTCTGCTTCGGCGATTTGGGGTTATTCGGGTTTGCCTCATTTCTGATTATTCCGTTTATGAGATAAATCAAATAATAATCAAGCTGACTTGAGTAATCATAGCAGGAGGCTTTGAGATATTCCTTAAGAATATTATAGGGAATAAGTATTTTATCCTGAACGGTATCGCTGTATGCCTGCGTCATTGATTTGGGATTAATTCTGTAGTGATATAACGCCTTATCAACATATGCCGCGCTTTGAGCGTCAAGCAGGCAGGGATAGGTAAAGGCGGCGTCCTCGCCGATTGTAATTCGTGTATCAACACTAAAAAGGTGTTTTTCAAGAAGCTCCTTTTTATAGATTTTACTCCAGCAGCTCGGCATTACTCCGTAATGATAAAAACGGTTTGCAAAAAGCATAGAGGGATAGATATCGCTCATAAGCTCCTCTTTTGTATAAAAAGGCTTTGAAAAGCTCTGACTGCTGACCTCCTCTTTGTCGGAATATGAATAAATAAATTCGCAAACGGCAATATCGGGCGAATATTTTTCAATTGCCTGCGCAAAACGCTCATACATATCGGGCTCAATCCGGTCGTCGCCGTCAACAAAGCCGACATAACTGCCCGACGCGGCTCTCAAGCCTGCCTGACGCGCGCTCATAAGCCCGCCGTTTTCCTTGTGGACAACCTTAACACGGCTGTCCTTTTTTGCGTATTCGTCGCAAATCTGCGGACAGCTATCGGGCGAGCCGTCGTCAACAAGGATTATTTCAATATCGCCGAGGGTTTGAGCGGTAATGCTGTCAACGCATTGGCGAATGTACTCTTCAACATTATAAATCGGAACAATAATACTTATCATAGCTACTCCTAAAAGTGCATCCAGTTAAGACTGCTTCCTGCGCAAAGATACCAAAAATGAACCGCGGTATAGCCGCAGAACAAAAGCGTGAATACTCCCTTGCTCTGATACCGCCATCGTTCGTCGGGTTGAGCCTGTAAGTAATAGTTTCTGTCAGGCTCCTTTTCAATCATATCACGCTGAATCTGCATACCTACCATAAACACAATTGCCATAACAATCGGCAAAATCCATCTTGCCGAGCGCAGGAAAATCAGCGCATTTTGTATACAGCCGAGCATAAAGAAAATAGTTATGCTTGTATATTTTAAAAACGGCTCAAGCTCCTCGCCCTTTTTGCTGTTTTTAAAATACCAGTTAAGATACAGCATTACTAATATTGATACTGCAAGAATTGTTATGTTTACATAATAATTTGTCTGATGAAGCATTTGAGAAGTTGAATTTCTCTCTGCCTTTGCGGCAAGCGCCTGAACGAAGCTGTTATCCGTTACCTCACTCAAATAG
>JBJEPL010000057.1:0-6776 GCA_051881215.1 Eubacterium sp.
CCTTTGCTTTAACATTCTACCACAAAATGACGATATATGCAACAAAAAAGAAAACCGTGAAAAAACACGGTTTTCTGACTTTCTGTAATATTAGGTTATTCGCTTCTCAAGGCATCAATAGGACTCATCTGCGCTGCCTTTCTGGCAGGATAAATACCAAAGAACAGACCGACACCGCTTGAGAATAAGAGCGCTACCAAAACAAGCCACCATGTTATATTAGGCGTAATATTGATTAATGAGCACGCGGCAAATGCGCCGGCAATACCAATAGTGACGCCGATTATACCGCCTATAAGACACAGTATAATAGACTCTGTTAAAAACTGCATTGTAATAACTTTGGTTTTTGCACCCAAGGATTTTCTTATACCGATTTCACGCGTTCTTTCGGTTACGGAAACGAGCATAATATTCATAACTCCTATACCGCCGACAATAAGTGATATAGCACCTACGCAGGCGATGAACGCTGTTAATACCGACATAATTATATCAACGATTTGAACATAAGTTGCCATATTCTGGGCGGTATACATATTATTTGAATAGTTGCCGTGAGCTGCCTTGAGATAATTGACGGCAGCATTACCTATGGCGTCATAATCGTAGCCCTCTTCGGCAATTACAAACATACTGCTTAAATTGGCATCGGCGCCTGTAATTTGAGTAAGGGTGGTACACGGCATAAACAGTGCAATAATTATACTGTCTGTTCCGTTTGAAAACATATTGGCCATTGAGCTTGAGCCGCCGAGAGAGGAAGCCAATTGGTCGATATTTGCAACACCGCAAATTTTAATCTTCATTGACTTTCCGCTTGAGCTGACGGTAATATATTCATTTGTAACATCCTGATAACCGAATGCCATATCAGCGGAATTAGTACCGATAACTGCAATAGGCGCATTGGCATCGTATTCCTCATCCGTAAAGAATCTTCCGTACTCACAAGTATTTGTAAGAGCAAACTGAACATCGCTGTTAACGCCTATCATCATTGCTGTTGCTTCTGTTGCTGTTTTATCAATTGTAGCTTTACCGAAGCCCATAAGCATAGGTGAACAGCGTTCAACACCGTTAACCTTGTTTTTTATATTTTCAACATCATCGAGAGTTATAAAATCAGAATCGGTAGCCTGCGTTGAATCAACACTGACAAGAACGGCATTGGAGCCCATATCCTCGATAAGACCGACAATATAATCCCTTACGCCTGTACCTGCACCGATAATCATAATAACCGAACTGATACCGATAATAATTCCCAACATGGTCAGGAGGCTTCGCATCCAGTTTGCTTTAATACATTTTAATGCGATTTTCAGACTTTCTGATATATTCACTCTGAAGTCTCCTTATTTCTCATTTACAACCTTAACCTTAAAGGTTTCTTCTTCATAATCTGTTGACGGAGTTTTAACTATTTTATCTCCGACATTTAATCCGGCAGTTACCTCATAAACAGAATCCGAAATAGCGCCTGTTTCTATCTGAGTTTTTGTAACAGTATTTTCTTCCTCGTTATATAAGTATACATAGGTACCTGTTTTCTCAAGGGTAATTGATTCAATCGGAACAACCGTAATACCCCTGTATTCGCCGGTCATAATTTCTACATCGGCATCAAAGCCTGCAATGATATTCTCATCAGGATCATCAACAGTTACAGTACATTCAACGCCCGCACCCGAATCGGTAAGGCTTGAAAGTCCGCTGATACCTGCCATAGAGCCTACGCTGTCAAGAATTGAAGTTGATGAGCCGCCTGTTGCCGTAGGCGCAATTGTAGCAACCTCACCGTCATACTTACCGTATGCAGTTGTAATTGTAGCCGACATTCCGACATTAACCTTGTGAACATCGTATTCACCGAGGCTTACTGTTACTACTAACTCATTAAGATTTTCAAGTGTTATACCCGAAGCAAGGGCTGTAGTACTTTCACCCGGAGTAATATCAACAGCGGTAATTACACCGTCAAATGCCGCTTTCCAGCCTGCTGACATTTCAGCCTGCTGTTCTTTAAGCACATCAAGAGCGGTCTTTGTTGCATTAAGAGCCTGTTTCTGTGCATCAACAACAGTTTCATCTGCTCTTACGCTGTAAATTTCGTATTGAGCATAAAGAGCGGCTAACTGAATTTCACCAGCTGTAAGAGAAGCATTATTTGAATTAACGATAGTATCCGTAATTCCCTGGAAATCTATCTGGGCTACGGCGGCCTCAATCATTTTAACTGCGACACCGCTTTCAACAAGGAAGGTTGTTGAATCGATAATACCGTCTTTTATTGCCTGAGTAACATCCTCCGCAACAAGCTCTGCAATCTTTTCGTTGTCAAGCTGACCGCTTGCAATAGCGTCGCTTATTGATGTTGAAACGACTTCTATAAGAGCAGTCATTGTGCTTACATCATCTGTAATTAAAGCAAATGTATCATTAAGATTTTTAAGAGAGTCGGAAATACTCTTAATCGAATCTGATACAGATACCGTAGTCAGTTCAGTCGTTGTCAGATTTTTTTCGGTTGTACTTGGCATAGAAATATCTGTGCTCGGAATAGAAACATCTGTTTTTGTTGTTGAAGACGACTGAGGCTGTGTAGTAGAAGTAGTATTATTTGGATCTGTTGATACCGTAAAATAGGCAACAAAGCTTCTGTTTCCCGATATATAGAAGGAATATGATTTATCCGTGCTGATAGGAGTTCCGTTTACAATTTCAGAAACATTGCTGTACCAACCTGCAAATTCATATCCGGCATTTGGTGTAGCAACAATTGTTACTTTTGAATTTTCGCTGTATGAGCCGTCACCGGAAACAGTGCCGTAGCTGCTTGAAGGCGCTACTGTGAGGTAAACATTGTAATTTGTACCGCTTGCAGTTGTTAATGCACTTGTTGAAGGTAATGACGGAGTTATCGAAGGCAATGTATTTTGAGTAGTAATTATCCTCTTTGTTGTGGAAGTTGACGAAGCTTTTTTGGTCGTAGTTGTTGAAGTAGTTGTTGCCTTTGTTGTAGTTTTTTTAGTAGTTGTTTTTTTAGTTGTAGCCTTTGTTGTCTTCTCTGTAGTCGTTGCTTTAGCAGTTGAAGAAGAAGTTGCCTTTGCGGTTGTGGCTGTAGTAGATGCATTCTTTTCAAGCTTTGCAACCTGCTTTTCAAGGTCATTAATTTCAGAAGCAAGCTCATCTACCTTGATTTTAGCATCCTTTTGAGCCTTAACAGCTTGATTGTAATTTTTCAGAGTATCATTGTATGATGTCTGAAGAGAATTAACCTGCGAATTGAGTGAATCAGTATCGAAGGTTGCAAGCACATCGTCTTTCTTGACGCTGTCGCCTACTTTAACAAAAACCTCTTTAACGGTTGCTACGGCTCCGACCTTATATTCCTTGACCGCACCCGCAGAAACATCACCGGTTACAGATACGGTTTCATCAATATCGCCTGTACCTATTGTGTAGAGTGATACCTGCTCACCATTGTTTGTTTTTGCATACGCAAATACAGAACCTGCTATAATAGCTATAACAAGAACTATACAAATTGGTATAACAATTTTCTTTTTACTTTTCTTTACAGTTGCCATAAAATCAACCTCTGCTTATAAAAATTATATTGTTTTTTTTATATGTGTTTAGTATAATTCCATTGTGTATAATTGTCAATAACTTTTTGTAAAGTTTTAAAATAGTTCACAATTATTTTGCATTTAAAGCTCTTTTTCCTATATCTTTTCGATAATGAGCACCGTCAAAATGTATTTTTTTAACTGCTTCATATGATTTCTCAAGCGCCTGCTCGAGAGTATCGCCAAGCGCAGTTACGCCGAGAACTCTTCCGCCCGAAGTAACAAGCCTGCCGTCATCAAGCGAAGTTCCCGCATGGTAAACCGTTACTCCGTCAAGCTGGCCGTTTTCAAGTCCTGTTATTTCAATTCCTTTGGGATATGATTTCGGATATCCGCCCGAAGCCATAATAACGCAGGCAGATGCCTCATCAGACCATTCTATGTCAAGCTGTGAAAGAGTTTCGTTATTTATTGCGTCGAATATATCCATAATATCCGTTTTCAGTCTCGGTAAAACAACCTGTGTTTCAGGATCTCCGAAGCGGCAGTTATATTCGATAACCTTAGGTCCTTTAGGAGTAATCATCAATCCGAAATACAGACAGCCCTTAAATGTTCTGCCCTCTGAATTCATAGCGTTTATGGTAGGAATAAAAATCTTTTCCATACACTCCTTGGCTATCTCTTCTGTATAATAAGGATTTGGTGATACTGTTCCCATACCGCCTGTATTAAGTCCTTTGTCCCCGTCTAAAGCTCTTTTGTGATCCATTGATGAAACCATAGGCTTTACACTTTTACCGTCGGTAAAGGCAAGAACGGATACCTCGGGTCCGGTTAAGAATTCTTCAACGACAACATTATTGCCTGACTCGCCGAAAATCTTATCCTCCATAATTTCCTTAACTCCCTCGCGTGCTTCCTCAAGAGATTCAGGGATAATTACACCCTTTCCAAGCGCAAGGCCGTCAGCCTTTATAACGGTTGGAAATTCGTTTTTCTCTTCAATATATGCAATAACATCCTGCGCTTTATCAAAAACTTTATATTCAGCAGTAGGAATATTATACTTGAGCATTAAATTCTTTGAGAACACCTTTGAGCCTTCAATAATTGCGGCGTCAGCCTTTGGACCGAAGGTTGCAAAGCCTGCTTCGTTAAGCGCGTCTACCATACCTGCAACGAGCGGATCATCGGGAGCTACAACAACAAAATCAGCATTGATTTTCTTTGCAAGCTCAACTACTCCGTCAATATCCGTAGCAGAAACATTATAACATTCGGCGTCACATGAAATACCGCCGTTTCCAGGGCAACAGGCAACGCTGTCCACCCTTGAGGATTCCTTTATTTTTCTTATAAGGGCGTGTTCTCTTCCGCCGCCGCCGACTACTAAAACTTTCATTTTAAAACTCCTTTATAAATAACCGCCTGTCATATTATCAATACAGGCATAAAATCATAACAGGGCGACAGAAATCGCCCTATTTTATTATTTATTCTTATTAATAATCCTTGTTTCTTCTTTTTTGCTTTCAAGATTTATAAAGCGTGTAAAAAGAGAAACCTTATTGTCCTCATCAAGATTATCCCAAATCATATTTGTAAAGTTGTCAATATCCGAACCGATTTCAACAGCAACAGGCTCGCCCTCAAAAGACGGAATAGGATTTCCGTCACACTTATATGTATGGATAAAATGGCCCTGCCCTGCAACGGCAGGATATTCATAGAAAAATCTAATGCACTGCGGCTGACCTACATTTGACTTTAATATAGACATATTATAGTCGCCGTTAGGCTTAACAATGCCCGAAATTCTCGGTGTGAAGTTTGGAAAATCAGGCTCATACTCACGGGTAATAAGAGCATCGTGATAGCAGTCGCCCTTACTCATATGGTCATAAATAGTATCAGTCTGGTCACCGTTTGTTACGATGGTTACACCGTCGAGCTTAAGAACGGGATTATAAATAATGAGCGACGGATCCTCCATTTTTGACTCGTCAAATGCCTTTGTTCTGATACCGCCTCTGTCGTTTTCTTCAAATATACGGTTTCTGCTGTTAACGCTTCTGCCCATAATGAAATACGCAATGACAGCATTCTTTCCGTCGGCGGATTTGCCTAAAACAATTCCTCTTCCGGGATATGAATTTGCACTAAGCTCTGCTGCAAGAGATTTAATTTCCATTTATTTCACCTCATACTATCTCTGTTTTTTTACCGTTGATTTTAATTCTTCCCTCGCAGAAAAGAGATACCGCTTGGGGAAGTATTTTCCATTCGCACTGCTCCATAACTCTTTTTTGAAGAGACTCGGGAGTGTCGTCATTTTTTACATCAATTGCCTTTTGTAAGATTATAGGACCTGCGTCGCAATCCTCTGTTACAAAGTGAACTGTTGCTCCGGTGAGCTTAACTCCGCTGTCAAGAACAGCCTGATGAACTCTCAAGCCGTAAAAGCCTTTTCCGCAAAACGACGGAATAAGCGCAGGATGAACATTCATCATCTTACCATCAAAAGCCTCAACCATTTGAGAATCAAGGATTATCATAAATCCTGCATACACAACAAGGTCTGCCTTTGCATCTAAAAGCACATCTCTGACTGCGGCAGTATATGTATGAATATCGTCATATTCTTTTCTGGCAATCACCTTTGTATCAATGCCGTTGCTTTTTGCTCTTTCAAGAGCGTAGGCACCTTCCTTTGATGATATTACGCAGGTGATTTTTCCGTTTTTTATATCTCCCCTGTTTTGAGCGTCAATAAGCGCCTGAAGATTTGTACCTCCGCCTGAAACAAGGACTGCAATATTCATCATACCAATTCAACACCTTTTTCGCCCGATTTGATTTGACCGATAACAGAAGCCTCCTCGCCATTGGCTTTAAGAATCTCAACTGCTTCGTCCGCTTTATCGGAATCTACTGCAATAACAAGTCCCGTACCCATATTAAAGGTATTATACATATCTCTTTCAGGGATATTGCCTTCCTTTGCGATAAGGTCAAAAATCGGCTTTTTAAAGCATTTATCCTTTTCTATAACAGCAGTAAAGCCGTCCTTTAACATACGCGGTACATTCTCATAAAATCCTCCGCCTGTTATATGGCTGATAGCATTTACATTAATCTTATCCATAAGAGCAAGAAGAGGTTTAACATATATTCTTGTAGGCGTTAAAAGCTCCAGAT
>JBJEPL010000058.1:0-6773 GCA_051881215.1 Eubacterium sp.
TATATTTCCCTTATTTATAATTTATTTTCTCAAAATCATGAAAAATTATATAACCGTGCTGTTTCGGCATTGCGGTACTCGTGCTTTTCATAGTAGCCGATAAGAGCACCGTCATCATCACGCAGAGCAACCATATACACATCTTTGTTTTCTTTTTCGTTGTGATATGTATATATGATATTGTTATCCTTACTCTTTGCAAACCAGTCAACTGTCATTTTAATCATTTCTCTTGATTTTTCATTATGACAGTTCAAAATGCTTTTGCCTATAAGCGCATCACCGCCGTATTTCTCATATCTTAATACAGCCGTCGGATTCATATAAATAATTTCGTGCTGTAAATTACAGATTACAACAGCGTTTGTGTCCTGCTCAAGCACGCTTTTGAAATATTTTGCCAATTCCATATTTTTTTCCTTTATATGATTGTTTAATGCGTTATAAAAGGGATGTCAGCAAGGCTTATTATTTAACAATACCCTTTTTAAACATAAGGTGAGCGCCGGTAAGTGAAACAACAACGCCTATAGGAATTAATACTCCTGTTCCAAGGGTGCCGTTAAAGATTAAAATTACAGTCAAAACAGCAATGGGAAGAATGGATATTTTCCAATGCTTTGCAAGGTAGGAGGCGCACAGCGCGCCGAACAAAGCGGGCGTTACCTGCTGAAAAGCCGGAGCAAAAGCGGAGTCAGGGTCGGTAATGTTATGCAGAACAGGGAAGAATGCCAGTACACATACTGCAATAATTACTGTTGTAACGATTGAAGAAACTGCAATGGAGATTGTAGAAATAACCTCGCCCTTTTCCGTGTTAGGCTCAACCTTGGCGCTTTCCATAGAGCTTAATGCAACCGGAAGCTTAAGATTTGTTATATTTCCCGTAACAAAGCCGAGATAAGTACCTCCTGTTCCCAAAAGAGGGGAGTAAGTAATTACCTCAAGCACAGCCGTGGGATAGAACACAAGGGCGACAGTTGCAAGTCCCTTGCCTATCATTTCAAGCTTAGGTGATACTCCAAGATGCCAGCATATCAGCGAAGGGACAGCGAGAAATATCAGCAAAGTAACCAACATCCACATTTTTCCGTATCTGTGGGTTTTATTTATATAATCGCTCATCTTAACCCCTCCATTCAAAAAATGCTATATTTTGAGGCAAAATCTGCGCCAAAAGCATCACCAGTCCCATTGCGCCGATCATAGAAAACGGCATGGAAAAGCTTTCAAGCCATTTCCATTTTTTAACCTCTGAAAGCTTTTGAAAAATAAGCATCAGCACAACGGAAAAAATCAGCGCCGCAACGGAAAGCACTCCGGCGCCGTCGCCCGTAATATCTGCCTCGCCTTTTCCAGCAATGGCTCTTGCAACGAAGGCGGCAATAAGTCCTATAAAGGCTGCTGCGCTCATAACCGACGCCCAAGCGTTGTTTTTGGAAACAGCCTTTCCGATTTTACTTTGAATCTTTTTCAAGAATATCGGTATAAGAATAAGCGGCATAATTGAGCCGAGCGTCATTACCCACGCAACCGTTGCAAATACCTCGGGGTCTGTTATTGCGTTTGCAATTCCTCCCGTCAGTCCGTAAGCCTCTATCGCATTTGTGGCGGCTGTTACCTCATAGGAAATATTGCCTATAACCGTAAGCCTTATCCACGGCAAAACATATCCCAAGCCTGCGGAAAGCGTGAGCACCGTTGCAACAATTCCTATCGCAGGTGCAATCGTAAACAGACCGGATGAAATTATTGTGCTTTTTATAACAGAGCCTTCAATGCCGAGCTTTTTTGCTCTTTTTATTGCCCTTATCAGAAAGAATACCGCCTGCGCAACAACAAATATTACAATGCACAGCGCCAGGGCAATCATAAATTTATCTTCTTTGAAATCCATATTTTTACTCTCCGCTCATTATTCTGATATAACGCTTAAAGAAGGTTATACCCTGCGTCAGCTGCTCAACAGGTATGCGCTCATTTGTTGAATGTGTTGTAAGCAGCAGAGCTGTATCAACAGTAAACGGCGCAAAGCGGTAAATATTACTGCAAACATTTTCATAGTTGTAGGCGTCCGTACCGCCCATTACAAGGTAAGGCGCAACAATATTTTTTTCATCTATTGAAACAGAAAGTCTTCTCAATGTATCAAATGCTCTTGTGTCTGTCGGTGAAATCAGGCTCGGCTCCTTGCCCTTGACAAATTCAATCTCAACATCATCACCGCCCATATACTTTTCAATATGACGCCTTACATCTTCAATGCTTTCGCCGGGCATTATTCTGAAGTTTATTGTAACGCTTGCCTTTTCGGGAAGAACATTTGCCGCAGGCGAGCCGCTTGCCATTGTTACGCCTGTAGTTGTTCTTACAAGAGATGCGGCAGGCGGTATTTTTGTCATAACCTTAAGCAGAAGCGGCTTGAGAAGCCATAGGTTGCAGAAAACCAGTCTGCCGATATATGAAGTGTGCCTGCCTATATCTGTAAAAAGATTATAAACAAATGGCATAATTTTTGCTTTAAACTGATGGTTTTCAAGAGTAAGCACCTTTTTTGAAAGCTTACCTATAGCCGTATGCTTAGGCGGCTGTGATGAATGACCGCCCTTTGCTTTAACGGTAACCTTAAAATCTGCATAGCCTTTTTCCGCAACGCCGATTCCGGTAAGATTTGCGTCGAGTATGCCCTTGACTTTGGCAGACAGCATTGCGCCGCCCTCGTCAATAACGCTGTCAAGATGAACGCCCTTCTTTTCAAGCAGAGCTGCAATTTCCTGTGCTCCGTTGTCGTGGCCTGCAACTATTTCCTCATTATGGCCCAAACAAAGATATACTCCTCTTTTAGGCTGATAGCCCTCTTCAAGCAGGGTTTCTACGCTTTCCATAAGGCATATGAGATGATTTTTCATATCAAGCGCACCTCTGCCCCATATGAATTCACCGTCGTTAAAGCCTTCAAAGGCAGGGTGTACCCAATCCTCCTCTGTGCCCTTTGCTACCGGAACAACATCCTGATGCGCCAAAAATGCAATCGGGTCGAGCGTTTCGTCAGTACCCTTCCAATAAAAAAGCAGGCTTGCCTTTGAAACATTTTCAATTTCAAGATTTTTATGTATCAAAGGGAAGGACTCTCTTAAAAAGCTGTGGAATTTTTCAAATTCTCCCCAGTCGGTTTCGCTGTCATTTTCGTGAGAAATTGTCTTTATTCTGATAGCCTTTGTGAGATTTTCCTGCGCGCGTTTTGAATGTATAAGCTCTTCTTCAAATACTTCTCCCTTAACGCTTTCTGCTTTAAATAATACCGCTCTGATTGCCGTAATAATAATGAATACGGAAATTAAAGCCAAAATTACCCATAGAATTTTCATAAAATCACCTCATTTATTCTGTATTTTTAATATATCATATTTATTTTCCTTTCACAATGAATATTGATAATTGTAAAACTTTTGAAATTATTTATAAAAACCGGTGCGGATATTATCCGCACCGGTTAATCTTATTTGTATTAGTCCTCCCAAACAACTTCGGGAGATTTGGAATTATCAGTCCAATCTATAGCACAGAAATAGTATTTAAAGTCAACATCTGTACCGTTATAATTGAAAGTGAATCTTTTAAGTACCGCTTCAACACCGTTAAAAGTAATTGACTTGCAGCGGCTCGGAACGATACCGCAATAAACAGAGCCGTAATAGTTTGAGCTTTTTTTTATTTCTAAATTCGGAGCATAGGATATATTAAAATATGTAGGATTTTTCAATTCTTCATCAGTTGCAGTTTCGCAAGAATATATTTTGTATTGATTTTTAAAGAATCCTTCAACCTTTGCAACAGTAATTATAAATTCGTCCTCTCCCGTATCAGATGTACCCTCATTCAATGTAACATATCCGCAGACTGTTGTTTTTCCGATTGTATAATTATCAGTTTGAAATTCAATACTGTTTGACGGATTAATATAAAAGAAGCCGTCATGTATGTCAATCGGTGTGCATCTGCTGACAATATTTAAAATAAGAATTACGGCCAATGCTATTGAAATCATTATAAGTATTATTTTTTTCTTCTTGTTCATAATAGTTATCCTCACTTGCTGTATACATATCCTTTTTTAAACATATCAGTAACCGCCTTGCTTATACATTAAAAAGCAGCACTCTTAATTATTTGAAAACTATTTCGGTAAATGAATGGCTTTTGGTAATAAAACTTTTTGCTTTTTTTAATCAAGCCTTTACAATTTTTATTTTTTCATAATTTTACATATTTGTCAATTATTTTCTTAAATGTTGAAAAACACTTCTATTATATATATCGCTTTTAAAATCGATTTTGTGAAAAATTTTTTTCGGATGGCTTTGCTGATTTATAATTATATTACCGTTAATAAAACATAACAAAGATATCCGCCGAGCAAAACTACACCCTGCCACCGTTTAAATCCTTTGAAGATTATCGTAGGGAATACTGCGATTGCTATTCCTGCAAGGCATACAACCATATCAATTGTAACAGAGGAAACCGACAGGGCAAGCGCTCCGGTGCCTTTCCCCATTGACACAAAGGAGCATATCGGCAGTATCAGCGTTAAATCAATTATGTTTGCTCCGAGAATGTTACCTACAGAGAGTGCTCCTGCTTTTTTTCTTATTGCGGTTATTGTTGTTACAAGCTCGGGTAGGGAGGTGCCTATAGCAATAGCTATAACGCTTATAATTCTTTGAGGAATGTTGAGGCTTATAGCTATGCGCGTACCGTAGTCAACAAGTAAATCTGCGCCGAAAACAATCCCAACAGCGCCGAGAATAAAGCAGATTATGTTTTTTGCCCAATCCTTTTTTTCGGCTGTTTGCTTTGTAACGATGATATCATCCTCATTTTGTATTCCTATATTATGGGGAGAAGGCTCAATATGCGTCTGCTCGTTTTTCATTGAAATGAAATTTTCAATAAAAAATATGATAAAAATAATTACAAGTAATATAATTCCCGCAGATGAAAGCGTGTAGTATTCGTTTGTTTCGCCCTCAAAGGTCAGCGTCTGCTTTTGAGTAAAAATACTTCCCAAAACAAGCGCCGCCGACGCCAGAAACATCATAATTCCTTTGGGAGCAAATTCCTTTCTTTTTACTGCAAATGGCATACATATTATAAAAATTCCCATAATCATTGCGGTATTTGCGGTTACTGAGCCTATTGCGTTTCCTGCCGCCATATCAACATTTCCCTTTGCTGTTGCCTGTATGCTTACAATCATTTCCGGAAGAGTTGTTGCAATTGATACTATTGTAGCGCCTATAATAAATTTAGGCACCCCGAGTATTTCGGCAATCCAGCTTGCGCTGTCAACAAACCAATCGCCGCCTTTGATAATTAATATAAGTCCTGCCGTGAATAAAGCGTACATTAAAACAGTTTCCATTATTTTGTCACCCTAAATTTTTATCTGATAATATATATGCGTAATTTTACTGTTAATAAAAACAATATTGTGTTAGCAATTAGTTTATGTTAAAATATAATAAGAAAATTAAGGAGAAGTTAAAATGCCTGACAAAAAAAGAGTCAATTATATTTCAATAATTATACCTGTTGCCGTGGCAATAGCTGTAATAATAGCATTTGCAGTAAGCGGTCATATAACTAAAAATCTTGATGAAAAAAATCCAACTGCTCAAACCTCCGTTTCGGTGGTCAATGAGGATACAACCGAAAAAGAAAAGAACAGCCAAAGCACCAATTCAAAGGTGACCATAACAGCCGTTGGCGATAACCTTATTCATAATACCCTGATTGCAGCAGGCGAGCAGGAGGACGGAAGTCTTGATTATTCCTCGCTGTATGAGAATATTAAGCCTGATATAGAAGCTGCCGATATAGCCGTTATTAATCAGGAAACAATTTTAGGCGGAGATTCTTTTGATTATACAGGATATCCTCTTTTCAATTCTCCGTGGGAAATCGGCGACGCGGCTGTTGATGCAGGATTTGATATTTTTACCTGCGCTTCAAATCATTCGCTTGATATGGGCTGGGCAGGCATTGAAAAGGAAATTGAATATTTCAGCGGTAAAAAGAATGTTGTTCAGCTCGGAGTTAATGCAAATTCCGATAACAATATAGTCTATTATGAAAAAAACAATATAACCTTTGCCCTGCTGAATTATACCTACGGAACCAACGGAATACCGCTTCCGTCGGACAAGCCGTGGTGCGTTAATATTCTTGATAAGGAAAGGGTAACAAAGGATATTACAGAGGCACGAAAAAATTGCGATGTTGTTATAGTTTTCCCTCATTGGGGAACAGAAAACAGCCATGAGGTTTCGGATTACCAAAAGGAGTATACAAAGCTGTTTTCGGATTTGGGTGTGGATATAGTTATCGGAACTCATCCGCATACTCTTCAGCCTGTTGAATGGGTAACGAATGAAGAAACAGGCAAAAAGATGATTGTTTACTATTCGCTCGGCAATTTTATTTCTCACCAGATTCAGCTTTATCAGCTTTGCGGAGGTATGGCGCGTATAACCGTAGAGAAGCACGGTGATGAAATTGAAATATCGTCGGCAAAGCTTGTTCCTGTTGTTTGCCACTATAAGCGCAATGAAACAGGCTTTGAATTTAATGTCTATAAGCTCGGTGATTATACTGATGAAATTGCCGAAACTCATGCTCAGGACGGCGCAACGGTTGAGTATTTTACGGAGCTTGTTAAGGATAATATTGATGATGAATTTATTGATATGACTTGATTTTTATAAAATGTG
>JBJEPL010000059.1:0-6758 GCA_051881215.1 Eubacterium sp.
TGCCTTAAGCTATCACTTGACATTTTGCCAATAGTTATGCCACTATTAACCATATTGTTAATCATAAGCTTAACATCGGTACGACTGCCTTTTTTTACGCTTGATAAAAATGTCGTTTCTAATTCATAAGAAGTATGTATAACACCATTTTCTCTTTCGTCAAAAATAAGACTTTCATCAAGTATGTTAATTCTGTATTTGTTCATTTTAATCACCAATATAAAAATATCATATTATTGTTTATTATTCAACGGAATTATTATATAAATATAAGAAATGTTATAGATTTTAATCTTGCGTACGGATATTATGATACTGTAACGACGGAGGTGATTTTATGATTAGCAGAACAAAACCGGAATTGACAAAGGCACAAGTACAAAGTATGTTTGATTCAGCCTGTCTTGGTAAAGTTATATTTTTTGATAAGCTTGGTGATGGAGAATACAATGCTGTCTATGATGTTGTAACCGATATGGGTAATTATGTTTTAAAGGTTTCTCCACTTGATAAAACAGGAATATTAACCTATGAGCAAGATATGATGCGTGGAGAAGTTTTTTGGTATGCACAAATTAGAACACATACAAATGTTAAAGTACCTTATGTATATTATAAAGATTTTTCTCATACTGTTTTTCCTTCTGATTATTTCATAATGGAAAGAATGGAAGGAGAGCAATTAAACAATGCAGATTTAACCAACGATGAAAAAATTTGGTGCAAAGAAGAAATAGCAAGGATTATAGCAAAGTTTCATAAGGTACAAAACAATGAATTTGGATATCTTCAAAATCAACTTTATGATAACTGGTATCTTGCATTACGGAGTATGACACTGAATCTTATTAACGATACCAAGAGAGCCGGTAGAAAAACAAAACGAGGTGAGAAGCTACTTAAATACATTGACGAATACAAAGCTTTGTTAGAAGATGTCCCTTGTTCAATGGTAAACTTAGATATGTGGTACGGTAACATTCTTTGTGTAAGGAATAATGATAAAATAGAATTAATAGTTATTGATCCCGAACGAACTGTATGGGGCGATGCAATTTTTGATTTTGTGAATCTTGAATTCGGAAAGATGCTTGATAAGAAAACCACCTCATTAAATGCATATAATGAGATAGCAAAACTAAAAGTTAATTGCACAAAGGAAGAAATGATTAGATTTGCTTTGGGTATAGGTTATTTAGCATTAATTCAAGAGGCAGAAAAGTATTACAGATACACTCCTCATCATTTTGGCTGGTGGCGAAATGTTGTTTCTTGTATGTTTTTATATAAAAACGCATTTAAAATTTTAAAGCAAGGGTTAAAATAAAATGGAACAAGTAAAAATTAACCCTATCACTATTGAGGATGCTGAACAAATTGCGATTAGTGTTGCCCAAAAAGAATTTAGCTGCAATGTAAAAACAATTAAATACTTAGGTGGTGGCTCTTTTGGATACGCGTACAAGGTTGATATTGATGTAGCACCTTATACTGTTGTAATGAAGGCGTGCAGGTGTGATAATATGTGTGAGCGAGAAGCGTTTGAATTAAAAGCACTATCAGAAGATAGTATAATTCATATACCGGAGGTGTATTTTACATATTTAAAGGATGATATAACACCGGTTGATTTCATCTGTATGGAATATGTTAGGGGCAAAAACTGTTTTACAGATTTTTCAAAATTGTTTTTGCCGAAATCAAAAAAGCGTGAATTTGCAGATAAGGTTACATCAGCAATGTATGTTTGGCATTCCAAAACCAATGAAAAGTTCGGTCCTATTCTAAATCCAATATACGATGAATGGTTGGATTATTATAAGCCTTATGCATTTGATATTTTGCAAACAGCCGAAAAAATGGTTAAAGACGGTCAATTAGAACCATATTTTATAAGAACAATGGAGCGTGCATGGGATAACTTTGATTATATTTTTAGTGAAAAGGTTGAGCGCGCTTGTTTGATTCACGGTGACCTTAATGTAATGAACATAATGGCAGATAACAGGCTTAATTCTATTGCAATAATCGATCCGCTTGAAAGTAAATGGGCAGATATTGAATTTGATTTATTTCAATTAAAAAACTTAACCGGAAACGCATTTGGGCTTTATGAAATGTATAAATCAAAATATCCAACATCAAAGAATTGCGACTTAAAGGTTGCTTTTTACGCAATGTATCACGAAATATATTGTTATATTTCTTCAGGAAGAAGAACAAAGATTAATCATTTAAGATGTTTTTTACAATTAAAAAGAGAATTAAAAAAAGCAAATCTCTATTAATATTTTTGCATCTTAATATGAAAAAAAACTGACGGATAAAACCATCAGTTCTTTTTTGGAGCTGATGAGGGGACTTGAACCCCTGACCTACTGATTACGAATCAGTTGCGCTACCAACTGCGCTACACCAGCAAATATTAAAAATTTTATGTATCAGCCGGAGGATTGTTGAAATCAACCGGCTGATTTCTTATTTAATTAATGTGCTTATACTGTTTACATACCGCTGTTCGAGTAATTATCGTTATTATCATCATGGTATTCGGCCGTTGTTTCATAAGCATCAGGCTCTTCGGGGATAACGATTGCGCAAACGATATAAACCAACAAGCCCGGAACTGCTGTTGAAAGAACTGAAACGATTGCCCAAATCAACCTGACAATACTCGGGTCAACATTGAAATATGTTGCTATACCGCCGCATACTCCTGCCAGCTGTCTGTCGGTTTTACTTCTGTAAAGTCTTTTCATAAACATCCTCTTTTCAAAACACAATTGGTATTATACTACGAAATTTATAATATTTCAATAAGCTTTTGAAAAACAAATTCAACACTTGATTTTCTGACCTGATTTCTGCCGATTTCACCGAACTGCATTGTATAGGTTTCGGTCTTACCGTTAACACAAAAGCCAAAGCAAACCATACCTACCGGCTTTTTTGCTGTACCTCCGCCCGGGCCTGCAACACCCGTTATACCTACGCCTACCTCGCTTTGAGCTGCATTTGCCGCACCCTGCGCCATTTCATATGCAACCTCTTCGCTTACAACTCCGTATTTCAAAATAGCATCGGGGCTTACTCCTAAAAATTTCATTTTAGCTTCGTTTGCATAAGTTACAAAGGAAACATCAAGCACCTTTGAAGCATTGGTAACATTAACAAGATTACCGCAGCACAGCCCGCCCGTGCAGGATTCGGCGAAGGAGATATGATATTTCTTTTCAAGAAGCCTGTCAACTAACTGTTCTTCAAGAGCCATTATATCAAATCCTTTAAATTATTCTTCTATATTATTCTGCAATTTTGCAGCAGTAAGAGTATTTTCCATAAGCATTGAAATAGTCATGGGACCTACTCCGCCCGGAACAGGAGTTATAAAGGAGCATTTATCCTTTACGCTTTCAAAATCGACATCACCGCAAAGCTTTCCGTTTTCGTCCCTGTTCATACCTACATCAATGACTACCGCGCCTTCTTTAACCATATCGGCGGTTACAAATTTAGCTTTTCCGATTGCCGCAACAAGTATGTCAGCTCCTTTTGTTATATCGGCAAGATTTTTTGTTCTTGAATGAGTGATTTCAACAGTTGCATTTTCATGAAGTAAAAGCATTGCCATAGGCTTGCCGACAATATTGCTTCTTCCGATAACAACTGCCTTTTTGCCCTCAATATCAACGCCTGTTGAATGAATAAGCTCCATTACTCCTGCCGGGGTACAAGGGAGAAAATTATAATCGCCTATCATAATAGCGCCCACATTTACAGGATGGAAAGCATCAACATCCTTAATCGGGTCGATAAGATTTATAACCTCTTTATCATCAAGATGCTTAGGAAGAGGCAGCTGGCAAAGAATTCCGTTGATTTCCTTTCTTGAATTAAGCTCTCTTACAAGGCTGTTTAATTCCTCCTGGGTTGTATTCTCAGAAAGCGCAAATTTTTCGCTGTAAAAGCCGACTTCATCGCAAGCCTTTTCCTTGTTTTTTACATAAACCTGCGATGCCGGGTCATTTCCGACAATTATAACCGCAAGTCCCGGAGTAATCCCCTTTTCTTTGAGCTGTTCAGTCTGAAGGGCAACTCTTTGCCTTACCTGTTTTGATACTGCTTTACCGTCAATTATTTGTGACATTTTCATTCTCCGTATTCTTTTCAGTATTGTTTTCTGTATTTTCAACCGGTACGATTTTAAGCCTTTCGGGCAAAGTACCTTTTTTAAGCCTTACAAAATTAATAATAAGACAAGTAAGAGCAACTAAAACTATTATTAATGATAAAAGCTGACTTACTCTTATATTAGTATTTGCAATATAAAGCGAATCCGTTCTCAAGCCTTCAACAACCATTCTTTCAAGGCCGTACCATACTCCGTAAAGCATAAATATTTCGCCTTTGAACTTTCTGTGTTTATGAACGATATAGTTGAGAATAAAGAAGCCGAGGATACACCAAACGCTTTCATATAAAAAGGTTGGGTGAACAGGCATATCGGGATTAACCTCTATACCCTTTTGAGCCAAATCCGCCGCACTTGCTTCGAGTGTATCGTGAATCTTCAAACTCCACATACGAAACAGCGCAGTCGAGGTGTTTGTACCGAATGCTTCTTGGTTAAAGAAGTTACCCCATCTGCCGATGCCTTGCCCGATAAGGAGTCCAAGCGCTCCCAAATCAAGAAGATTATGGAAATTAATCTTGCCTATTTTACAGCCTATTGCGGCACCTATTATTGCGCCGATTATACCGCCGTAAATTGCTATTCCGCCGTTCCATATCTGCGGTATTTCAGCAAGATGCTCTTTATAATACGACCATTCAAAGGCAACATAATATATTCTTGCTCCGATAATACCGAAAATTGTTCCCCATATAAGAACATCGGTCATACCGTCGAGGCTCATTTTCCATTTATAAGCCATTCTGCCGCCGTAAAGCACTGCGAGAACAAACCCGAATGCAATAATGATTCCGTACCAATGAACATCATAGCTGCCTATTGAAAAGGCAACAGAGGGCAAATCAAAATCTATTCCGAGCCCTTCAAAATACACTCTTGTATAATTACTCATCTGCTTTCTCCCTAACCACCGATAACGCGCTGTATTGCTCGTCCATCATACCTGAAAGGCGTTTTTCGATATCCTGCTTTGTCACCGACTTATAGATATCAATTGCGTCGAATATTGAATACCCTCCGAAATGAGCGCTTATAAAGCCGTTTGCAATTGAATCTATATCATTATACTCCATTATTTCCCTGCCGTAAAGGGAACGGCGCACCGCCTCAAACAAATCATTATCAATACCCTCTTTTTTAAGACGGGCAACCTCTTTTTTAATTTCATTGCTGACGGCTTCGGGATTTGCGCTCTCGCCGTCGAACATAACCGCCTCATAGCCGTAGCCGATAAAATATTCCTTTGAAAAGCTTGAATTAATTAAGCCCTTATCAAAAAGAGAGGTATAAAGATTTGAGGTATCGCCTGCAAGAATTTCAAGCAGAATATTTGTTTCAACAATAGCCTCAATATCCTGAACAGGCTTTTCGCATTTTTCTTTATATCCGAACGAAAAAACAGGCATACTCATAGCAAGATTATATTCACAATAATTTGATACAATCTCTCTCGGCTCATCTTCAAAGGAGCGTTCGATTGTAAGCGGCTGTGCAGGCTCGAGCATTCTGTCACATACGCTTATCACCTGCTCGGGCGTTACATTGCCGACAACTGCAAGTGCCATATTATTCAAATTATAAAAAGTATTATAGCAATCATAAAGAAGCTTATCCGTAATCTGCGCAATTGACTCAACCGTACCTGCTATATCAATTCTAACAGAATGCTTGTGATAAAGCAACTTTAACAGATTAAAGGTGCTCATCCAGCCGGCAACATCATAATACATTGTAATTTCCTGACCGATAATGCCCTGCTCTTTTTCAACTGTTTGCTTTGTGAAATAAGGGTGGGTAACAAAATCAAGAAGTATCTCGAGTGAGGCTTCAAAATTATCACTGCACTGAAAGAGGTAACAGGTTTTGTCAAAGGAGGTATAAGCGTTTGCCGAAGCTCCTGTTTTCGCATATCTTGCAAATGCGTCCAAATCCTCGCTTTCAAAAAGCTTATGCTCGAGAAAATGAGCAATACCCTCGGGAACGGTTGTCCATTCATCTCTGTCGGAGCGTTTAAATCGGGTATCTATTGAGCCGTATTTCGTACCGAAAACGGCATAGGAGGATGAATAGTTTTCTTTAGGCATAACAAAGATTTTAAGACCCGATTTATGGTCGATTTCATAATACCTTTCGGAAAACTCAGCTGACTTAATCTCTCTCATTACTGCACCTCCTTATTGCAAACAAGTCTGTATATTGTATCAAGTGAGACAAGCTCTGCGCAATGCCGAACCTGCTCTTTTGTTACGCTGTCATTTTCGGCAACAGCCTCATCCGGCGACTTAATTGCTTTGTCGGTTATCTGAGCCGTGTACCAATTTTCAATTGCCTCGGGTGCGTCATTTACCGACAATATTGCATCACGAAGCGCCATTTTTGACGATGCAAGCTCTTCGTCGAAATTTCCTTTTTTTATTTCTTCAAGCTGATAAAGAATTTCCTTTACAGCCTTGTCCATATTTTCCTCGTTACAGCCGCACTGTATCATTATACAGCTTTTCTGCCTTGTATATCTTGCAGAGCAGTAATAACAAAGGCTCATCTTTTCTCTTACATTTGCAAAGAG
>JBJEPL010000060.1:0-6753 GCA_051881215.1 Eubacterium sp.
CAGGGTTGTTTTACAGCTTCCGTTAGAGCCTATAACCGAATTGATTTTGCCTTGATATGCTTTATAGTTGAGCGAGGTCAATATGTCTCTGTCATCTTTTGAATAGGCAAAGCTTACATTTTTAAGGCTTACTGCTGTTTGCGTTTTTTCGCACGGTGAAAACGGCTTTTCTTTAAGATGTGAGGAATATTCTATTGCCTGTTTAACAGTCAAGGGGCGTTCTTTAAACAGCCGTGTAAATTCGGGTAAGAAGTTAATAACCTCTTCGTTTTCAACAGCTACTTTTGGGGAGCTGTCGCAGATTATTCTTCCGTTTTCAAGAACAACAAGGCGGGAGGAAATATTAATCAAATCCTGCGAGGAATGGGAGGAGATGATTACTGCTATGCCTAATTCATCGTTTATTCTTTTGAGCATATCAATAAGCTGACGGCTTGCTTTAGCGTCTAGCTGCGAAAGAGGCTCATCAAGTATAAGCGCCTGAACATCGGCAATCATTGCCGACGCAATTGAAACTATGGCTTTTTCTCCGCCGGAGAGCGTTGATATCTCCTTATCAAGGATATTTGCAATATTGAAAAAGGAGGCAATTTCGCCGATTTTTACTGCAATTTCGTCATTAGGCAGGGATTGATTTTCAAGCGCAAAGGCAAGCTCTCCCCTAACCCTCTCACATACAAAAGACATTTCGGGATTTTGCAAAACAAAGCCGATTGACTCTGCGTTATTCTCTATATTCCCCTCTGTTTTACCGTGGGGTGAAAGATTGGGAGAAAGAAGCCTTAAAAAGGTTGATTTACCGCTTCCGCTTTTGCCCATAAGCAAGATGAAATCGCCTTGATTGATTGTAATATCAAGGCTGTTCAAAGCTTTTTTTTCGGCAAGCGGATATGTAAAGCTTAAATTTTCTGCTTTAAATAGTACCATTTTACATCCTCCGATAAATCAACAATCAACGGTAAAAGCGATATAACACAATATAGTGCAAATGCGATATATGAAAAACTGCCGAGGCTAACAACAGGCTCAAAAATAAATTCCGTTTTGCCTGTTGCTTTAAAAATAATTAACCCGACAAAGAGTATTAGCAATAAGAATAATAAAACGCCGTCAGAGGCTCTGAAACTGTATTTTGAATAAACAGTTCTTTTTGATGTGAAATTTCTCGATTTCATTGAATCGGAAATTTCTATACTCTCCTCAAGAGTCATCGTTACAAGGGCGGAAAAATTTGAAATACTCTTTTTGAGCTTACTCTCATCCTTGCAAAGCAGATTTCTTGCATCGTCAATTTCTCTTATATTTTTCTTAAGCCTCGGGACAAAGGATAAAACCATTGAAAAAACGAGCGCGCTGTTTGGAGCAAGCCTGCCGAAAACGGCAAGGAATTTATCCGATGTTACCACAATCGAGTATGCAGAAAACCACATTATTATACAGGAAAACATCATTCCCTGACATAAGCCGCAAAAAAGTGACTCAAGCGTAAAATTACGGCTTGCAATTGAAAACAAAACTGTTTCGCCGTATGAAGAAAATATCATATTAAACACCGCTACAAAAGCAGTAAGCGGAAGAATAAATTTAAAAAAGGAGCAGACTGCCTCCCTGTCCCTTAATTTAACATTATAAAAAAACGAGCATAAAAATCCTGCGGCAAGAAAAATAGGATTAAATAATGAAAGAGAAAGTATCATAACGCAAGCAAAAAACAGCAGCGTTACCTTTGGATTTAATTTTGAAAAAGCATCCATTTTTTCTCTCCTTATCTTAATACTCTATTCCCTTTCTGGCGTTTATGCCTTTATCATACGGGTGTTTTTCCTTTTGCATAAGCGTTATATAATCTGCTAAAGCAAAAATTTCTTCAACCTTTTTATGACCTGTTATAATTATCTCTTTTGCGCATGTATTTTTTAATATCTCCTGCGCTTTATCAACGGAAATAAAAGCTCCGATTACATCAAGAAATTCATCGAGTATAAGCATATCGCTTGAGCAATTTAATATATACTCAACTGCACCGTCAACCCAAGGCTGATATTCTTTATCGGGATTAAAGGAAAGGCCTTCCGGTGCTTCAAACACATCAAAGGGCACAACAGAAAGCTCCGACGATTTGTTATTTTTTAAAAACTGAACAAGGCTTACGCTCATTTTGGCGCCCTTTGCCCTCATTCCTGCTCCGATTGCGGCGGTTGTTTTGCCCTTTCCATATCCGTAATATATCTGTATCACCTTGTACGCACTTCCTCTTTTGTTTTGAAGGAGTAGCCGTACCGGTCGAGAATATGAAGCTTTTTCAAAGCAACCTCGCAACCCTTTGAAACACAAAGATTAGGTCTTACGGGAACAGTTACGCTCAAGCCAAGCGCTTCTCCGATAAGAGTATCCATCCCGTAAAGCTGTGCAGAGCCTCCTGTTAAAAACAGGTTGGAATTTGTAATATCAGCAACAAGCTGCGGAGAAGTACGCTCAAACATTGCTTTTGCGGCTACGGTAATTTTATCAAACTGCGGTTTCAAGCAACTGCAAATCTCATTACCAGTAACCTCAACGCTTTTCGGCAGTCCCGAAAGTATATTTCTTCCCTTTGCAATCATTGCAACATCATTTTTTCTTTCAACTGCGCAGCCTATATTCTTCTTAATATCTTCGGCGGTGCGCAGGCCGACAAGCATTCCGTATTCATCTCTCAAGTACTTAATTATGGCCTCGTCAAAATCATTGCCTGCAACCTTTACCGTTTCAAGCTGGCTCATTGAGCCCTGACTTACAACAGCCATATCCGTTGTTCCTGCTCCGATATCAATAACGAGAACACCACCCGGCTGAAGAGGGTCTACACCCGATCCGAAAGCGGCGCAAAGAGGCTCTTCAACAAGGCATACGGATCTCGCCCCTGCAGAAATCAAAACGGATATAAGGGTTCTTTTTTCAACATCGGTGCTTGCCGACGGAACAGAGGCAACAACTCTCGGCTTAAAAATATTCTTTTTCAAAACCTTATTAATAAAGTAGCTTGCCATCTGCTGTGCAAGATAATAATTGCTTACAGCTCCGCCTAAAATCGGCTGAACAACGCTTATACCGTTAGGCTCTCTGCCCTGAAGATAATACGCCCTTTTGCCTGCATAGAGCACCTTTTCGCTTTCTGTATCATATGCGACATATGACGGCTCATCAAGCACAACGCCCTTTCCTACCACCGATATAACTACAGAGCTTGTGCCTAAATCTATTCCCAAATCATATCCAAACATAAAAACATCCCTTAAATATATAACAATTAATATAAATGTTACTTGAAAACATCATCATTGTCAACAGATAAAAAATGAATAAGTGCACTGTATCTGCGACTTTTTTTATCATTATCCACCATTGCCCTGATTGAATTCTCGTTTCCGACAATTACAAGCAGACTTTTTGCTCTTGTCAAGGCTGTATAAAACAGATTTCTGTAAGCAAGCTTCTGCGGAGTATTTATTGTAGGAAGCACAACAGCTTCAAACTCGCTTCCCTGACTTTTATGCACTGTCATTGCATAGGCAAGCTCAAGCTCCTTTACATTCTCAAGGCTATACATTGCCTCTCTGTCATCATATCTGACATTGATTATATCTGCCGCACGGTCAATTTTTGTAAGTATTCCTATATCGCCGTTGAACACTCCCGTTGAGCTTTCATTTGATTTAAACCACGGAACATCATAGTTATTTTTAATCTGCATAACCTTGTCGCCCTCGCGCAGAATATAGCCCTTATATCTTATTTCTGCCTTTTCCGGAGAAGGCGGATTAAGCTCTTCCTGTAAAAGAGCGTTTAAATTTTCTGTTCCGACCTCTCCCTTTCTGCTCGGGCAAAGCACCTGAATATCCGTCATAGGCTCAAAGCCGTAGCCTGACGGTATTCGTTTAGTAACAAGATTTACTATTTTACGCGGAGCATTATATTTTGAATCCTCTTTGAGCAAAAAGAAATCCGAGTTTATATCGCTGTTATCAAGCAAGGGCATCTTGCCCGAAACAACGCGGTGTGCATTTGTAACAATCATACTTTCCATTGCCTGCCTGAAAACCTTGTCAAGGCTTACAACGCCTATAAGTCCGCTTTTAATTAAATCTGCAAGGACATTGCCGGCGCCGACGGGAGGAAGCTGATCCTTGTCGCCGACCATTATCAGCCTGCAGGAAAGCGGCAGAGCATCTAAAAGAGCCGAAAAAATTGTTACATCAACCATTGACAGCTCATCAACAATAACGGCGTCACATTCAAGCGGATTTTTTATATTGTGGCAAAAGCAGGGCTCTGTTGCGCCCTCGCGGTATTCAACCTCAAGCAGGCGGTGTATAGTTTTTGCCTCATAGCCGGTAAGCTCGCTCATTCTCTTTGCGGCTCTGCCTGTAGGTGCGGCAAGGGCAACATCAAGTCCCCTGTTTTTCATAAGAGTAATAATGCCCTTAACAGTTGTTGTTTTACCTGTACCGGGTCCGCCTGTAAGAATAAGCATGCCCTTATTTACTGCTATTTCAATAGCCTGTCTTTGCTTTTCGTCAAAGGTTATGCCGTTTGTCTCTTCAAATGCGAAAATCTCCGACTGTGAAATCTCCTTTTGCTGCGGAGGAAACTTTATCATTATTTTAATTCTGTCGGCAATTGACGCTTCGGCTCGGTATATTTCAGGCAGAAAAATAAACTCTCTGCCGTCTATATCCTTCTGAACAAGCTGTTTTGCTTCTATGGCATTATCAAGTGCAATTTCAACATCGTCCTCACTGCAGTCAAGAAGACCCTGCGCAATTGGAATTATGCTGTTTCTCGGCAGGCAGGTATGACCGTTATTAAGATTGTGTCTAACTACATAAACTACTCCCGCCTGACTTCTGTAATCAAAGGGCGGTTTATTTTGAAGTGAAAAAGCAATCTCGTCTGCTCTTTCAAATGAGAAGCCGCCGTTTTCACCAATAAAAGCATACGGATTTTCGCTGATTATATCGAGTGCATTTGATTTATAAAGGCTGAATGCCTGAAAAGCCTCCTGCTGATTAAGTCCCATCTGCGCAAGTCCGTTCATCACATCACGGGCGGCAAACTGCATTTTGAAATCCCTGCTTATATTTCTTGCACGGGCTTTATTTATGCCCTTGATTTCAGCAAGCCTGTCAGGCTCATTTTCTATAACATTGAATGTATCAGAGCCGAATTTTTCGACAATTTTAACAGCCGTAGCCTCTCGGACGCCTTTTATTATTCCGCCGGAGAGAAAGCGCAGCATTCCTGCCGCATCGGCAGGTAAAGTCCGCTGAACGCTGTTTGCCTTAAACTGTCTTCCGAAGGTTTGATGAATAGTCCATTCTCCCTGAAAAACAGCCTCTTCTCCGATAATAACATTTCCCAAAACTCCGACAACCGTAACCGGTCCGTCATCTGTATCAACCTCAATAACTCCAAAGCCGGTTGAATCATTCAGGTATGTAATATCTTCAATTGTCCCTGTTAGATTTTCAAGCTCTTCTGCCATAATTTTCACCTTTATAATTGTAACACACAATAAAGCAAAATAAAAGAGCACAACAAAAAAGTTCTGCTCTTAAAATACTGAAAACACTATTTTTTCTCTTGATTTCAATATACTGTATAAAAAAAGAGCAAGTCAAAAGACTTGCTCTTAATTATTTAGAGTTTAGATTATTCAGCGATTGCTGTAACAACGCCTGAACCTACTGTTCTGCCGCCTTCACGGATAGCAAAACGAAGACCCTCTTCAATAGCGATAGGAGTGATAAGCTCAACATTCATAAGAACGTTATCGCCAGGCATACACATCTCTGTTCCTTCAGGAAGAGTGATAACACCTGTTACGTCTGTTGTTCTGAAATAGAACTGAGGACGATAGTTGTTGAAGAAAGGAGTATGACGGCCGCCTTCATCCTTTGAAAGGACATAAACCTGGCCTGAGAATTTTGTATGAGGATGAATTGAACCTGGAGCTGCAAGAACCTGACCTCTTTCGATTTCAGATCTCTGAACACCACGGAGAAGACAACCGATGTTGTCACCAGCCTCTGCATAGTCAAGAATCTTTCTGAACATCTCGATACCAGTGCAAACTGTTGAAGAAATTTCGTCCTTAAGACCAACCATTTCAACAGTATCGTTTGTCTTTAACTGACCACGCTCAACTCTACCTGTAGCAACTGTACCACGGCCTGTGATTGTGAATACATCCTCAACAGGCATAAGGAAAGGAAGGTCTGACTTACGGTCAGGAGTTGGGATATAGCTGTCAACTGCATCCATGAGTTCCTGAATGCAAGCGCAAGCAGGATCGTCATTTGATTCAGCCTGAAGAGCCTTAAGAGCAGAACCCTTGATAATAGGGCAATCCTCATCAAACTCATACTCAGCAAGAGTTTCACGAACTTCCATTTCTACGAGCTCAAGGAGTTCCTCATCGTCAACCTGATCGGTCTTGTTAAGGAATACGATGATTGCAGGAACACCAACCTGACGAGCAAGAAGAAGGTGCTCTTTTGTCTGAGCCATAGGGCCGTCAGTAGCAGCGATAACAAGGATAGCGCCGTCCATCTGAGCAGCACCTGTAATCATATTTTTGATATAGTCAGCGTGACCAGGGCAGTCAACGTGAGCATAGTGACGAGCGTCTGTTTCATACTCTACGTGAGCTGTGTTGATTGTGATACCACGCTCTCTCTCTTCAGGAGCCTTATCGATATCTGCATAGTCCTC
>JBJEPL010000061.1:0-2015 GCA_051881215.1 Eubacterium sp.
TAAAAGTCGGAAATTGTGTTTATTTCCGTTTCGATAGGAACGATTATTTTATAATTTTCAAATTTGTAACCCGATGCAACAGAATAGAGCACCTCATTATATCCCTCAAAAGCTGTTGCGCAAATCTGAACAAGGCGGTAACCGCTTCTCTGCTTTTCAAGCATTATATTGTACAGTGTCGGCATATCAACGGTTTCTAAAATGTAATCTTCTCTCATTTATTTTCCCTCCGCTAATTTTTTGCTTTTTTCTTTAAGAAGGGCAAGTGACTTAACAACACCGTCAATTATTGCCTGCGGTCTTGCCGCACAGCCCGGAACATAAATGTCAACAGGAATTACCTTGTCCACTCCGCCTAAAATGTTATAGCATTCCTTAAATACACCGCCGTTGCAGGCGCAAATACCTATTGCACAGACAACTTTAGGCTCCGACATCTGCTCATAAATCTGTTTTACAACATCTTTATTCTGTTCGTTAACGGAACCTGTTATAAGAAGAATATCAGCGTGCTTTGGATTACCTGTATTAATTATTCCGAAGCGCTCAACATCGTAAACGGGTGTAAGGCAGGCAAGCACCTCAATGTCGCATCCGTTACAGCTTGAGCCGTCATAGTGCATTATCCAAGGTGATTTTGTTATATCAGCCATTGCTTATACCCCCTTTGTGAATACATCAAGAATAAAGATATTTAAGGCTCCGATGATTATGGTTGTAAGCCAGGAATTTTTAAACATCTTTTGCCATTTAACACGCGCATTTGTATTATCAACGAGAATTTCAACAAAATATGTGATAAATATTGCTGCAATTGCAATAAATATTGACCACCAATGCGAGTTGATGAAGAACAGAGCTATAACACCCATTAAGAATATGTTTTCATACCAGTGTGCAATTTCAACTATTGCAAACATCTGACCCGAAAACTCGGTAGTAATACCCTTAACCATTTCCTGATGTGCATGATGGCTTGTAGCAAGGTCAAAGGGGTGCTTTCTAAGCTTAATTGTAAGTATAAATACAAAGCCTACAAACACGCCCGGAAGCAATACGATCGGGAGCATTCCGTTGCTGTGAATAATTTCTCTAACCTTGAAGGTACCGGTTGTAAGATAAAATCCAACAGCGGTAAGCAGAACCATCGGTTCATATGAAAGCATCTGCATCATTTCACGGTTGGCGCCCATAGTTGAATAAGGAGAGTGGCTGCTTGTTGCAGCAAGAATCAAGAATAGATTTGCGGTTGTAAGCGCGAAAAATACAAGCAGCAAATCAAAGCCTCCGAAAAAGAGAGCGCCGGTGAAAATAACAAAAACAAGGAAGGTTAACAGATAAAAAATCTGAACATGGTTAACAACAACCGTTTCCTTTTTCAACAGCTTTGCAACATCGTAAAAAGGCTGTAAAAGGGGAGGACCCTGCCTGCCCTGCATACGGGCTGTTATTTTTCTGTCGATTCCGGAAGTCAAACCTCCGAATAACGGAGCTAAAATAATATAAGCAACAATACAAATAACACTTTCTATCGTCATTATACAGCACCTCCGACCGAAATAATAATTATTGCAATAATAAAGATTGTTGAAGCGATTACAGACGGTCTGAAAATCTTCTTTTCACCGAAAAGATCATCTAAATACCAGTTAGCAAGGAAGAAACGCTTTTTTTCGCCCATAGAATCAATATAATTCATCTGATCTCCCGCATTTACACCGTTAATGTAGCGGTCAACCTTTTTATATTGCGTATGTCTTGCAGATACCCAAGCAGCAGCAGGTACAACAAATATTGCAACGAGCATAATCATCATTATTATTATGTTATCGTTTGAAATAACCTGCGACGCGTTGCTGAATACGGTGTGAATATACGGAATAATAACCTTGCTTGAAATAAACGGAAAAGCAAAGCAAAGCGAAATCATAAGAACTGAATGAATTAAAATTGAAATCCACTGATTTGACGATGTTGTATTTTTCTCTTTAATATCGTTGTTTTTTGAAGCGAGA
>JBJEPL010000062.1:0-6672 GCA_051881215.1 Eubacterium sp.
CAGGTTTAAATCAACATTAAGCCTTATAAGCTGGGCTATGGCAAATAATCTGTCATCAGTACCGTTTTTGATATATTTGAGAAGCTCCTCTTCTGTATAGCTGTCAAATTTCTTATCATAAAGGTGGCAAACGCCTGTTTCCAATGAACGAACAGCTTTTAAAAGGCTTTCCTCCATTGTTCTGCCAATCGCCATAACCTCGCCCGTTGCTTTCATCTGGGTATTAAGGGTGTTATTTGCATCTGCAAATTTATCAAACGGGAAGCGGGCAATCTTTGTTACAACATAGTCAAGAGTTGGCTCAAAGGATGCAGGAGTATTTGCAATAGGAATTTCATTAAGATACATTCCGACAGCAATTTTAGCGGATACTCGTGCAATAGGATATCCCGAAGCCTTTGAAGCAAGCGCCGATGAGCGCGACACTCTCGGATTAACCTCAATAAGATAATACTGGAATGAGTGAGGGTCAAGGGCAAACTGAACATTGCATCCACCCTCAATATTAAGCTCTCGTATAATTTTCAAGGCTGAATCACGGAGCATATGATATTCTTTATTGGTAAGGGTCTGCGACGGAGCAACAACAACTGAGTCGCCTGTATGAACTCCGACAGGGTCGATATTCTCCATATTACAAATGGTTATTGCCGTATCGTTGGCGTCGCGCATTACCTCGTATTCTATTTCCTTATATCCTTTAATGCTCTTTTCAACAAGCACCTGATGAACAGGTGAAAGTGCAAGAGCATTTTTCATCATAAGCTTAAATTCCTCTTCATCATCGGCAAAGCCGCCGCCTGTACCGCCGAGTGTAAAGGCAGGGCGAAGAACAACAGGATAGCCGATTCTTTGAGCAGCGGCAAGTCCCTCTTCGAGAGATTCGGCAATTTCAGACGGCAAAACAGGCTCTCCAAGGCTTTCGCAAAGCTCCTTGAAAAGCTCTCTGTCCTCTGCCCTTTCAATTGCCTCAAACTTTGTACCGAGAATTTCAACATCACATTCCTTAAGAACGCCTTTTTTTGCAAGCTGAACTGCGAGGTTAAGACCTGTCTGACCGCCGAGTGACGGGAGAATCGCGTCAGGCCTTTCATGGCGTATAATTCTTGCTACATACTCAAGATTAAGCGGTTCCATATAGACCTTATCGGCAATATCGGTATCGGTCATAATTGTGGCAGGGTTTGAGTTAATAAGCACGACCTCGTATCCCTCCTCACGAAGAGCAAGGCACGCCTGTGTTCCGGAATAGTCGAATTCGGCAGCCTGTCCGATAACAATAGGACCGGAGCCTATAACAAGAATTTTATGAATATCTGTTCTTTTAGGCATATTAACCCACCTCCTTTTCCATCAGCTTTATAAATTCATCAAAAAGATATGCGCTGTCTTGAGGGCCCGGTGCGCTTTCGGGATGATACTGAACAGAAAATAATTTGTTCTCTTCGGATTTAACGCCCTCGGCTGTATCATCAAGAAGATTTTTATGTGTAAGCACAAGCGGAGTACACTCAAGTGATTTTACATCTACGGCATAGGAATGGTTTTGAGAAGTAATTTCAATTTTACCTGTATCAAGATTCATAACGGGATGATTTCCGCCTCTGTGGCCGAATTTCATTTTAAAGGTGCTCGCACCCAAAGCAAGTGAAATCATTTGGTGTCCAAGGCAAATACCGAAAATAGGAAGCTTTCCTTTAAGCTCTTTTACAACGCTTATTACCGGCTGAACATCCTCCGGGTTACCCGGTCCGTTTGAAAGAAACAAGCCGTCGGGCTTCATTTTTAAAATCTCATCAGCCGTTATATTGTAAGGAACAACGGTTACATTACAGCCCTTTTCGTTGAGCTTTCTTATAATATTGAGCTTAATACCGCAGTCTATTGCAACAACATCGTATTTATGATTTGGCGTTCTTGAGTACCAGCGTTTTTTACAGCTGACTCTTGACACCATATCGGTTGGAATTTTATATTTCTTAACCATTGCAAGCGCCTCTTCATAAGGCATATCTGCGTCGCAGATTATTACCTTCTGCGAGCCTTCGTCACGGATAATTCTTGTAATCATTCGCGTATCCACACCGCTTATTCCCGGAATATTATACTCGTCAAGCACCTCTGAAAGCGTTTTTGTATAACGGAAGTTTGAAGGAAGGTCGTTATATTCTCTTACAATAAGTCCGCCCATAGTGGGAACTCTTGTTTCATAATCCTCGTCGGTAACGCCGTAGTTACCGATAAGCGGATATGTCATACAAACCATCTGGTCGGTATAGCTCGGGTCGGAAATAATCTCCTGATAACCCACCATTGATGTATTGAATACAATTTCGTTTATTGCCTGCTTATCGGCGCCAAAGCCGTAGCCGTAAAACTCCTGTCCGTTTTCAAGAACAATTTTCTTATCATATGGCTTCATAAACAATTTCTCCTCTCAAGATAGTTAATAGGTTTTCGCCCTGAACCTTCCAGTCCTTAAACGGGGTTGCCTTGCCCATTGAAATAAAATCATCGGGATTTACTGTCCACTGCTTATCGGCATCTATCAGTGCAAGGTCTGCAGGTGCTCCTGCTTCTATTTTCCCGCCTTCAATGCCGAATATTTCTCTCGGTCTTACAGACATCATATTTATAAGCTTTTCAAGAGTGATTACTCCTGTTTTGACAAGCTTTGTATTAAGAACGGCAAATGCCGTTTCAAGCCCTGTTATACCCATTGCGGATTTTTCAAGTCCCTTTGACTTTTCTTCTGCCGAATGAGGAGCGTGGTCGGTTGCAATCACATCTATGGTGCCGTCAAGCACGCCCTCAATAAGAGCCTGCATATCCTCCCTTGCCCTTAACGGCGGATTCATTTTAAATCTGCCGTCCTCCTGCAAATCCTCATCGCATAGGGTAAGATAATGCGGTCCCGTTTCGCAGGTTACGCAAACTCCCCTTTTCTTTGCGTTTCTGATAATATCGACGCTTTGCTTTGTTGAAATATGGCATACATGATACCTGCATCCTGTTTTTTCGGCAAGCAAGCAGTCTCTTTCAATCTGCGCCCATTCCGATTCGGAGCAAATTCCACGGTGGTTATGCTTTTTGCAGTATTCGCCATCGTGTATATATCCGCCCTTGAGAAGCTCGTTGACCTCGCAGTGAGCAGAAATTATTTTATCTATTGAGGCGCATTTTTCCATTGCTTTTTGCATAAGCTCTTGTGTCTGAACACCCGTACCGTCGTCGGAATAGCCTATAACCTTATCGGCTATTGAGGCAAAATCCACAAGCTCTCCCGAGCCTTTTCTGCCTACGGTTATTGAGCCGAAGGGATAAACATCAATAACAGCATCTTTTTCTATAATATCAAGCTGTTTTTTAAGGTTGTCAACAGAATCGGGAACAGGATTGAGATTAGGCATTGTGCAAAGCGCGGTATAACCTGCTTTAGCCGCCGCCATAGTACCTGTTTTAATTGTTTCCTTATAAGAAAAACCGGGCTGACGAAGATGAGTATGAACATCAACGAAACCCGGAATTAAAAAATATTTATCCTTTGCATCAAAAACACGATTAACCCCATTTTCAGGAATGGAGATACCAAGGCTATGGATTATGCCGTTTTTTATAAGCACATCTGACTTTTTAAATTTATCACTCTGAAAGACGAGAGCATTTTTTATTAGCAAAGTCATAAATCACAGTCCTTTCACTGTATGACATTATAATATAAAAAGCAGTAACAAGTCAACATAAAAATCTTAAATATATCTCTTTACTTTAGAAAATATATATAATATAATATTTTTGATTTTTTCCTTAATGGGAGGTATTAAATGAAATTAGCGGTTATCGGCGGCGGCGGAGTCCGCTCAATGTTTTTGGCAAAGAGCATATCCCAGAGGGCAGCAATGCTTAACATAGATGAATTAACATTTATGGACAATAATGAGCAAAAGCTCAATATTTACGGAAAAATGGCAAAAAAGGTTGCAGGGCTTCTTTGCAACGAGCTGAAATTCAATCTTACTACCGACCCTGTAGCGGCTGTAAAAGGCGCTGATTATATCATTACCACCATCCGCGTAGGCGAAGATGATATGAGAGTAAGAGACGAAAGAATTGCGCTTGATTTAGGTCTTTTAGGCCAGGAAACAACAGGCGCGGCAGGGCTTTCATTTGCCATGAGAAGCATAAGCGCGCTTGCAGAATACTGCGAGCTTGTTAAAAAATATGCAAAGCCTAATTGTAAAGTATTTAACTTTACAAATCCTGCCGGCGTTGTAAGCCAGACGCTTCGCGATATGGGTTATGATTTTACATACGGAATCTGCGACGCACCGAGCGGCATGCTCACCTCGTTTGCAAAGCTGTACGGCGCTGATGAAAACGCCGTAAAGGGTGAGGTTTACGGACTTAACCATTTATCGTATTTCAAATCCATTACTCTCAACGGAAAAGAAATAATGCCCGATTTAATTGAAAACGACCGGGCATATCAGCAAACGGATATGCGTTATTTTGAAAAGGAGCTTTTAAGGCAAAGAGGCGGAGTTTTAAACGAATATCTGTATTATTTTTATTACAGGGAAAAGGCTGTTGAAAATATTTTAAAAGCAGGAAAAACTCGCGGAGAGCAAATATGCGAAATCAACAAAAAAATGACTCAAGAGCTAAAAGAGGTTGACATTGAAAATGACTTTGAAAAGGCTTTGAGCATTTACGAGCACTGGTACGGCGAAAGAGAAAACAATTATATGGCCTCTGAAACAGGCGTTAAAAGAAAAACGGCATTTCACTTTGACATATACGAAAAAGACACGGGAGGCTATGCAGGAGTTGCATTGAAGTTTATTGAAACGGCGCAAAGCGGTGCAACGGATACCATGATACTCTGCGTTCCTAATAACGGAGCAATCAACGGATTAAAGGACACTGATGTGGTTGAGGTTACCTGCGATGTATCAAAGGACGGCTGTATTCCTCACAAAATCGGAGATGTTGATGAGCAAAACCTTGAAATCATCAGAAGAGTTAAAATGTATGAAAGGCTCGCAAGCAAGGCTATCAGAGAAAAGTCAATTCAAAGCGCTGTTGAGGCGCTTACGCTTCATCCGCTTGTCAACAGCTACTCGCTTGCGAAGAAGCTCGTTTGCGAGTATTTGAAGCTAAATAAAGAATATACGGGAGAATGGAAATAATGAGCTTTATTGCAGGAGCAGGAGCAACAAATATAGACCTGCTTTATCAAGGAATGGAAAGAATACCCGATGTCGGCGAGGAGTTATATTCAAAGGATTTTTCACTGCAGCTCGGCGGCGGACTTCCTGCCACGCTGATTAATCTCGGCAGGCTCGGAATTAAAACAAAAATTGCTACTGAATTGGGAAACGATATATTTTCAAACTTTGCAAAAGAGAAATTTTTGGAAAACGGTGTAAATCCAACAAATCTTTACAGCGGTGATAAAATTCCGCTCAACATTACCTCGGCAATAATTTTACCGCAGGACAGGACCTTTTTCACCTACGGAAAGGGAAATATTGAGCCTGACGAAAAGGCGCTTGAAACCTTTTACAATATAGCTCACGGCTCAAAAATATGTATGATGCAGCTCGGAGGCTTTCTTCCCGTTTATAAAAAGCTCAAGGAGGAAGAAACTGTACTTGTTCTTGATACAGGCTGGGATGACGAAATGAGCTTTGAAAGGTATGACGAATACCTCACCGTTGCAGACTATTATACGCCAAACCAAAAGGAGGCGCTTAAGATTACAGGAAAAAGCACTCCCAAAGAAGCGGCATATGAGCTAAAAAAATATTTTGACAAGGTTGTTGTTAAGGTTGACAAGGACGGCTGCTTGGGAATTGACGGCGATGATTATTTCTTCTGCCCGAGCGTTGAAGAATTCAAATGTGTAGACTCGACAGGCGCAGGCGACGCTTTTCTCGCCGGATTTATGTATGGTCTTTTTTATGATTATCCGCTAAAGGACTGCATTGAATTCGGCAACATTACAGGCGGAAAATCGGTAACGGCGGTAGGAGCCTTAAGCGCTTATGTGACCGAAAAAGAATTAAAGGAATATAAATCAAAAATGTAAAAAATGACCTGCTGTTTTAATTACGGCAGGTCATTTCATTTTATAAAATATTCTCTTTTACATATAAAAGCAGGCTGTCCTTTGTATTAGGCATATCCTCGTTAATAACCTTATCCAATAGGGTGTTAAGCGTTCTTCCGATATCCTCGCCCTGCAAGCCCAACGAAAGCAAATCATATCCGTTAACCGCAAGATTCTTAACCGAAAACGCCTCATTATTCTCAAGAATTTCGTTTATAACCTGCCTTGTTTTTTCAATAGCGTTTATTTCAGGAAGAGTAAGCTCTGTATTTTGGCTTAACATATCCGCTTTTTTAACATCAATTAAATCAAGCGTTCTCTCCTTCCCTATTTTACCGAGCCATTTTTTTACATTCTTTTTATCTGTTGTGATATATTTATCGTGGATTGAAATGAGCAAAAGCACCCTGTCGTACAGGTCATTGGGAACCTTTAACGCCTTGAGCGCCTTTGCCGCAAGCTCTGCGCTGACAGCAGGATGGCCGTAAAAATGGTCGTTCATATTGCAGTCTCTTGTTTTGCAAAACGGCTTTCCAATGTCGTGCAGGAGCATTGTTAAT
>JBJEPL010000063.1:0-25665 GCA_051881215.1 Eubacterium sp.
GAAAAAGAATACGCAGGTCTTATTCCCGTTGAAGCCTCAACCGAGGAAAACTGGTGGAACGACGGCTGGGCGACTACCGCTTACGAATCGGGAATAAATAAGAGAAACACGGCTCTTGCTCCCATTGCCGAAACTATGGCGTCGCTTGCTTCCTTTTACTGCGGTGCAGAATATCCGTGCGATGATTTAAACGAGATGATGGACAGAGTATGCATATATAACGAGCACACCTGGGGATATAATGCCTACAAGGATTGCAGTCAATATCATCAGCAATTTGAATGGAAGCGTTCAAATGCCTTGGGCGCAAATTCTCTGACCGAAAAAACCCTGACAGACAGCCTGAAAATAATGGCTGAAAATGCAGCCCCAAAAGGATACAGCATATATGTTTATAATCCTCTTAATTGGCAGAGAACAGATGTTGTTAAGGTAAAGCTTGACAGTAACGCGCCTAAAGCTTTTGAAATAATCAGCAGTAAAGAAAGCGTGCCTTATGAAATCAATGGTGATGAAATTACCTTTGTTGCAAAAAATGTACCGGCAACAGGCTTCAAGGTGTTTACTGTTGTTTTGGCGGATAAAAAGCCTGCTTTCAAGCCGAAAACGGTTTGCAATGCTAACAGCGTCGAATCAGATTATTTTAAGCTTACCTTCAATGACGACGGCACGGTTAAAAGCATTATTGACAAGCAAAATGCAAACAGAGAAATTGTTGACAGTACAGCCGATGTAAAATGGAATCAGTATCAGTATTATGATGATTTCGGTATTCCGTTTAAAAATATGGGAGCAAAATTTTCAAAATGGAAATGGAATTTGTATCAGCCTGATAAGAAGGACTGCACAATTAAAAAAATCCCGACTGCATACGGAATGAAAATAGAGGTGCATACAGGAACCTTCCGCGCAGGCAGTATCTGCCAAACAATAACAGTTTATGACGATATACCGAGAATTGATATTGAAAATAAGGTACTCAAATCCGCTCTCCCTAAATTGACTGATAAGGAGGAAGCGTTCTACACCTTCCCGTTTAAGTCAAACGGCGATTACGAGATACGCTATGATTTACCGATAGGAAATGCTGCCGAGGGCGAGCAGATATACGGAACCTCAAGAGATTGGTACACGGCAAATAAATGGGTTAATGTTTATGACAAAAAAGACGATTACAGTATGACGCTTGCGCTTATCAATACTTCGCTATTGCAGTTCGGTGAGCGCAGAACGGGAAAATGGTCGTTTGATTATAATTCAAAAAAGCCGTATATCTTCAGCTATATAATGAACAATATGTGGCAGACGAATTTCCAGGGCGACCAGCCGGGCCTGGTTGATTTTTCATATTCTCTTTTTGCAAATAAAGGAAAATCAATTCATAAAATCAATCAGTCTGCATGGGAATGCTATGCTTCGCTTCAGGGAGCTATGACCTTTAGCTCAAATGAAAAATCAAAAGAATACAGCAACGAAAAATCTTTTCTTTCAATCAGCCGTGATAATGTTATTCTTTCTGCAATGAAAGCGGCAGAGGCAAATGCAGGCGGAATGATTGTCCGTTTTAATGAAATTGCAGGCAAAGAAACAGAAAATTTAACCGTTTCATTTTCAAAAAATATCACATCATATACAGAAACGGATATTATTGAAAATGATATCGCAAAGGAAATTAAAAATGACAAAATTACATTCTCACTGAAGCCTTACGAGATTAAAACCTTTAGAATTAAAACCGATGAAGCTGTTTCAAAGGCAGAAAATCTTAAAGCAGTATGCACTGAAGTTAATGTACCGAGATGCGAGCATTATCAAAAAGAAAGAGTAAAAGAGCTTACAAATAATAAGAGCTCACGGCAGGGTGTTTTTCTTTCGTGGGAAAAGCTTGAAAACGCTTTGTTTTATGAGGTGTTCCGTATTAAAAACGGAAAAATGTATTTCGTCGGCTCAACTAAATACAACTGCTTATTTGACTGTCAGGTAACAAAGGATATCTGCAATGAATATCAGTATTGCGTAAGAGGCGCAGGAACAGGCGAAAAAGGCGAGCTTTCAGAGAAAGTAACTCCGATTACAGGCTCGGTTCAGAGCTCTGTTATTTTTGAAAAGCCCGTTCTTTATGTGCACGAGCGTGAAAAAAACAGGATAGATTTATTCTGGACTCCTGTTAAAAGCGCTTTTCCTGTAAGCCATTATGAAATTTACCGAGACGGTGCTTTGATTGCTCAAACAACCGATGATTATATTACCGATTACCGCGATTATAATGTCGAGTTTAATAAATGCTATAACTATTATATCAAGGCTGTTGATACAAAGGGTAATAAAATTACAAGTGAAAATGTTGTTGTAAATCATACAGATGAATTTTTTGCTAATCAGGATTCGCCTTTAGCAAAAAAATCAAAATACAGACTATAAGATTACATAAAGGCAAACGGAGAAAAATATGGATAATTCTGTTCCGCTTTGGCTTGAAATAAGCCGGAAAATAGAAAAAGCTATTGAAGACGGGAAATATTCGGAAGGTGATATTTTACCTAACGAATATCAGCTTTGTGAAATTTATTCCGTCAGCAGAATAACAATCCGCGGTGCTCTGGCAAGGCTCAGTGATTTGGGCAAGATTAAAAGAATAAAGGGCAAGGGCACGGTTGTTATTCAGGAAAAAATAAAGGAACCTCTTTTGAAAATATCGGGCTTCAGCGAGGAAATGAGAGAAAAAGGTATAGTTCCCTCAACAAGCTATGCGCGTATTGAAAGAAAAAAGGTTTCGGGTTATATTGCCGAGCTTTTCGGTCAAAGCAAATCAACATATTTTGCAGTTCTTGAAAGAGTAAGGTGCATTAACGGTGTGCCGGTAGGCTTTTTTACTACATATCTGCCCGAAAGCATAGGACTGCCGTATGACAGCAAGCAGTATTATTCATCGCTTTATGACAAGCTTGAAAACGAATACGGAATAACAATTGATTATGTCGGGCAGACAATTACAGCCGAAACAGCAGACAAAAAAACAAGAGATATGCTCAATTTATCATCAGGCGATGCTGTTATGGTTATGAAACGCAAGGCGTATGTAAAGGATAAGCTGATTGAATATTCGGTTTGTAAATATGACAGCAAGCGTTATGAATACAATATGGAGTTAAGGAGCGAGCAGAAAATATGAATACAGGTTATCATAATTACGACAAGTACCCATTCATCAAGGCACAGGGCAAAGCCTATTCGGGTTATGAGCAAATAAGAAATCTTATAAAAAATACCGATGAGAGAGTTATTGTTTTTGACTGTTATCCTATTGTTGATATTAAAAGCATGGTTAACGGCATAGGCGACTTATTTGATGATATTTTTTATACCGATACCTGCGCCTACTGCGGTGATGAGCTGACGCAAAAAATGCAGAAAAATCTCACCGACGACAGAATCTTCGGCGTTATGACTACGGACAGGCTTGAGGACTATTTTATTGACAGTAAAATTGAGAGGATGAAATCCGATATTTTCAAAAGCACCGGTCGGGTGCTTGTTATCGGTGTAGGTGCAATGCTTGTGTGGGAGAGCGGATTTAATGTTCACTGCTCAGTCGCAAGGTGGGAGAGCCAGTTAAGATTTCGCAAAGGCGCACCGAATTGGAACTGCGATAATTTTGATATGGACCCGTTAACCAAATTCAAGCGAGGATATTTTGTTGAGTGGAGAATTGCTGATAAGCATAAGATTGAAAATCACGAAAAATTCCATTACTTTATAGATACTAATTCAATCGACTGCCCCAAAGCGATATCAAAGGAGGATTACAATAGAGCTCTTGAAAAAGCTGTCCGGACTCCTTTCAGAGTTGTTCCGTATTTTGACCCGGGTGTTTGGGGAGGTCAGTGGATGAAAGAGGTCTGCGACCTTGATAAATCGCAAAGCAACTTTGCCTGGTGCTTTGACTGCGTACCCGAGGAAAACAGCGTTTTATATGATTTTAACGGTGTAAAGGTGGAAATGCCTGCCCTTGATATTGTTTTGCATAAGGGAAAAGAGCTTCTCGGTGAGCGTGTTCAGGCGCGTTTCGGCAATGAATTTCCGATTCGATTTGATTTTCTTGATACAATGGACGGAGGCAACCTCTCTCTTCAGGTGCACCCAACAACGCAGTATATCCGCGAGCATTTTAATATGCAATATACGCAGGACGAAAGCTATTATATTCTTGACAGCGGTGAAAACAGCTGTGTTTATTTAGGTGCAAGGGAGGGAATTGCTCCCAATGAATTCATCGGCGCTCTTAATAATGCGCAGGAAACAGGCGAAATAGATGTTGAGCGCTATGTTAACAAATGGAGCGCCAAAAAGCATGACCATTTCTTAATTCCGAGCGGAACGCTTCATTGCTCGGGCAAAAACGCTATGGTGCTCGAAATCTCAAGCACGCCTTATATATTCACCTTTAAGCTGTGGGACTGGGGCAGGCTCGGACTCGACGGAAAACCGCGCCCTATTAATATTAAGCACGGAAGTAGGGTAATTAATTACTCCCGTGATACAAAATGGGTTAAGGAAAATCTTATAGATAAATTTGAAACCCTTGAACAAACAGATACATATACGGCTGAAAAAACAGGGCTTCACATCTTTGAGCCTATTGAAACGGTGCGTCATTGGTTTACCGATGAGGTTTACCATAAATCAAACGGCAGCGTTTGCGTGTTAAATCTTGTTGAGGGCGAAGAGGCAGAGGTTATCAGCCCCGATAATTCCTTTGAGCCGTATGTTGTGCATTACGCCGAAACATTTATCGTGCCGTCGAATGCAGGCGACTTTATTATCAGACCCACGCAAAAAACCAAGGGTTTAAGGCTTGCAACAATTAAAGCATATATAAGGTGAACGAGATGATTTTTACACTTGATATCGGAGGAACATATACAAAATTTGCCCATATTGATAATAATAAAATCATCAAAAAAGGCAAATGGGAAACGACCGATAATTTTCAGCTCATTATTGATAAAATTGACAGCGTAATATGCCCCGATGTTGAATATATCGGTATTTCAAGCGGCGGCTTTTGGGATAAAGACGGCAAATCAATAGGCTATGAAACCGTTGAAAGTACATCTGAAAATAACTTAAAAAAATCCCTTTCAAAAAAATACGATTGCCCTGTATTTATTGAAAATGACGCGCGCTGTGCATTGCTTGCGGAGAAAAAATACGGAGCTCTTAAGGATTATAAAAATGCGGTGATGTTTGTTCTCGGTTCATCGCTTGGCTGTGCTGTTATGATAAACAAAGAGCTTTATTCAGGCAATACAAATCAGGCAGGCGCAATGTTTATGATGCCCGAATACTATGACTGCGATACATATAGGTTTGATAAGTCGGCAAACAGTATTGCGCTTACAAAAAAATATGATCCGTCTCTAAATATGGGCAATATGCTTTTGCTTGAGGAAAAAGCGTTAAGTAATGATGAAAGCGCATTGAGCCTAATTGAAGAATACACGAGGGCAGTTGCGCTTAAGTGCTGGTATGCCTATCTTATGTACGACCCCGAATGTATTGCCTTGGGCGGAGGAATAGCCAAAAGCAAATACATCGTCAAAAAAATACAAGAGCATTTAAACAGCTTTTTTAAGATTGACAAAAGCACACGAATTCCGTTAATTTTAAACGCTCAATTCCAAGAGGACAGTAATCTCATAGGAGCTGCTCTTTTGGATAACCGTGGGCATTGCAATATGTAAGAAATACAAGGGGATATATTTATGTCAGAAGTTAAAGAGAAAGAAAATTTAAAGTCAAAAATTATTAAAGGCGTAAATTATTTTAAATCTCACTGGAGCAAGCCTCCGGAGGGTTATCAGGTTTCATATAAAGAGTTTGCTTCCTTCGCCGCCGGATGCGGAAGCCCTAATATTTTGGGTGTATTGACACAGTATACAACCATTGCCACCAGCGTGCATTTAATGATTTCTTATTTCAAAATGTCGACAGGTATGGCATGGCTGCTGACAATATTGGCGTCTGTTATTGCAATTATCCGTTCGCCTATTTTGTCAATGATGATTGATAATTCAAACGGTAAAAGCGGAAAATTCAAGCCGTTTTTGCTATGGTCGGCAATCGGTACTGCGGTAAGCTTTTCGTTTGTTGCTTACATACCTTCTTCTTGGATGGATATTCACCTTTTCGAGATACCGCTTCCTGCTATTCCGATTATGGGAGTTTATGACGCGTCAACAATTGATTTTAATCTTGGTATTCTTTTAGCTTTCATTCTTATTCAGATAGGTCAGTTTTTCATTACTCTTCTTAATCAGTCCATTTCGGGTATTGAACAAACTATTTCCACAGTTGCACAGGAAAGAGCCAATATAGGCTCAATCAAGGGCTTGGTATCGGGTCTTCCCAGCTCAATTGTAAACATCATTCTTCCCATTCTTGCAGGAACTGCTTTTGCAAAGCAGGGTGGATGGAATGCTGTAAATATGTATCGCATTATTTTCCCGATATGCGGAGTTTTCGGCGTTTTGCTTGTGCTTTTCTTGGTTAAAGGCGTTGAAGAAAAAACAGTTGTTAAGCAGGAATATGTTGCCAAGGTTAAATTTTCAGAGGGTATGAAGCTTTTGAGCAAAAGTAAATATTTTTGGATTATAACAATATTCAATGCTTTTAATGCAATAAGAAATCTTGCCAATATCACAACTTGGATTACGCAGTACAGCTTTGTTTCGGACACCGCTAAAACCTGGGTAGGCTTGTACTGCTCAACAATTCTTATGAATGCAATAGCGGTTGCGCTTCTTGTCGGACCGTTTTTGATTAAAAAATTAGGAAAACGCAATTTAATGATAATTTCCTGCGTGGGCTATGTAATAATGATTGCCCTTCAGGTCATTTTTCACAAGAGCCCTGTTGTGATTTTAGTTGTTTCATTTTTTGAACAGTTTTTCGGCGGCTTCTATTTCTTAACGGGCATAATGACTTCGGACATTATGGATGAAATACAGATGAAAACCGGAAAGCGTCTGGAGGGATTTTGGCAGAATTATATGGCAATCATTACAACCGTTATCGGTATATTTACGGGCATGCTTACGCCTTTGTTCCTCTCCTTCGGCGGAGTAGGATTTTCGGATGATATTTCCCTTGCATTGCAGAATTCAGAGCTTAGAAACAATATTTTCTTTTATCAGTCGCTTCTTGCTCTTATCGGTTCGGTTATTGTTGCAATTCCGTTTTTCTTCTATGATCTTACAGAGAAGAAGCACGCAAATATTGTGCGCGTTTTAAGAATAAGAGCCGCTGTTGACAATTTTAACGATAATACGCTTCAGGCAGAGGATGTTGCATATCTTAAAGAAATTGTCGATTATGCAAATGAAACAAATGATCAAATGATAATGCAGGAGCTGGGGGAGCATTATTGTATTGACTCCATTTTGGAAGCGACTGTTTAAAATCCGGTCTATAGGAGAATGTCTGATATAACTTAATTATTCGGAGGGAAGTCAAAGTGAAGCATACCGTAATTATAACAACACCGCCACAGCGCTCGGGTAAATATTCCATTCCTGACGGAGCTCTTGCGGGCAACGGTGATATGTCCGTCATACTCGCAAACAGCGCTTCGGGTATGCGTGTTTATATTGCAAAGTGCGATTTATGGATGGCAAATGAGTACCGCGATGCGTACGGAGGAATTAAGCCGCTCGGATATGTTGATTTTGATATACCCGAAAGACTTTATAAAAACTATTATGTCGAACAGCGAATGGACAGCGCAGAGCTGTTTTGCCGTTTTGCCGATGCAGCGGATTTTATAGAATTTAATATTTTTGTCTGTGCAGAGAAAAACGATATATTTTTTGAGGTTTCGGCAAGTAATGATGACTTGATATGCAAGCCTAATTTTACCGTTTTAAAATGCAACGCAGATGAAATTAATGAATATACGAAATCGGATACTCATATCATTACCCGTGCTTTTGAAAATGACTCCCTTGCCTTTGCGTGTAGGGCTTCGGCAGGAATACGGGAGTTTGCTCCAAATAAATATGTGCTTTGCGCTTCAACTAATTTTGACAGCGAAACCTTTGAAGCGGATACGCTGGAGCATCTTATCAGCTTCAATGAAAATACATATGATAACGAAAAGAAGCTCCACACACAATGGTGGGAGCAGTTTTATGCAAAATCCTCTTTTGAAATAAGTGATGAAGAGCTTGAATTAAACTGGTATGCCTGCCAATATCATTTGGCGATTTGCGCACGCAATGAAAAATTCCCGCCCGGCATATACGGGAATTTCATCACAACCGAAAATGTAAACTGGCACGGCGATTATCATTTAAACTATAACTATGAAGCGCCGTTTTATGCCGCCTGTTCCTCAAATCATACCGAGCTGACGGATTGCTATTTTGCGCCGTTAGAGGATTTTATTCCGAGAGGGCGGGAATATGCAAAAAAATGCCTCAATTGCAACGGCGTTTATTATCCGGTCGGTCTGCTACCAAAGGGATTATTTTCGGAATACTGCGATATTCCCGAAAAATACGAGAAAATGTTTTTGGGGCAAAAGAGCAATGCCGCCTATGCGGCAGTAATTATGGTTATGCGCTGGAACAGCACAAGGGATACCGATTTTGCCAAAGAGCATATTTATCCTTTTTTAAAGGAAGTCGGCAATTTTTGGGAGGATTATCTGAAATTTGAAAACGGCAGATATGTGATTTATAACGACGCAATACACGAGGTACCGTACTATATTGATAACTTTAATCCTTTTACCTACAGAAAGCATATTCACGCAAAAAACAGCCTGCTTTCTCTCGGGCTTGTAAGAATGGTGTTCAAAACTCTGCTTGATATTTCCCGTGCAATAGATATTGATTCGGACAAGCGCGAAAAATGGCAGCATATTCTTGAGCATATAAGCGATTATCCTACTTTTAGGAAAAAATTTAAAAAGGTTTTTCGTTATACTGAAAAGGGAATGGCTTGGAATAACGGCAATTTCCTTTGCCTGCAGCATATTTATCCTGCCGGTCAGATAAACTTTAGGGAAGATAAAAAAATGCTTGAAATTTCACGCAATACCTTTTTTATGAACGACAGATGGTGTGATGATAACGCAACAAATTCAATCTTCCCGTGCGCTGCAAGGCTCGGTATAAAACCGTCATTGATTATAAAAAAGCTTAAATTGAATTACGATAAATTCCAGCTACCTAATTTACTTATGCTTCACGGCGGCGGCTGCCTTGAAAACTGCAGTCTTACCGCTGCAACATTAAATGAAATGGCATTGCAAAGCTATGACGGAATTATTCGTATTTTTCCCGATTGGGATAAGACTGTTTCCTGCAGCTTTAAAAATCTCCGTGCCGACGGCGCTTTTTTGGTGTCGGCAAAGATTGAAGGCTCAAATATAACCGATATTGAGATTTTCAGCGAGCAGGGCGGAAAAGCTGTTTTGGAAAATCCGTTTGATAAATGCGTTTTGTCATCGGATAAAGTAACAGTACATACTGAAAGGCTCATCGAGCTTGATTTTCAAAAGGGAGAGCGGATTTTCATATTTGAGCAATGAATATAATTAATTTTAAAGCCGGACTTATGAATAAGTCCGGCCCATTTCATTTGTAGGCAAAGGTTCAAATCCGTCTGCCGAAATATCTTTGCTGTAATCACCATCATCAGAAAAAGGATTGTCTTTGAAGCTATACAGCATATTGTTTTGCACACTGCTGTATTTTTCAACACGCTTTTCGATAGCGCCTATACTCTTTTTCTTATTAACAATAACATTGTTTTCAACAACGCTTCCGGCAGGATTTGCTCCGAAAGCCGGATTATCGGTATCGTTAAAATCATCGCTTATTTCGGACAGTTGAGGGAATGACCTTTTCCAAATATCGGAATTGATATCAACCTCTTTGAGCGTTGCCCAAAGTCCCTCCTGCGGTGTCCTTGCATGAGCAAACCAGCCGCCGTCCTCAATGCCTGCAATTGCGCGGTCATCATACGAAATCGGTGTTGCGGCATTTACAACAACATTATTTGTAATCTTTAAATCGCGTCCGCCGCCAAGAAGAAAGCCGCATCCCGGAATGTTAACAAGCAGATTGCCGTATGCCTCCTGACCTGAAAGAGCGTCGTCAAAATAAATTCCGCTTGGCGCAAAGCCCTCGGAGCCGATATTGTAAATACAGTTGTATCTTATGATATTTCCGTATGCGCTCCAGCTTCGTCCTGCGTAGATTGCCCCTGCATCCGAGGATTTTAAAACAACATCGTGAATAACATTATATTCAATAATATGATTGTTTCCCGAATAGGTAATGGCTTCGTGCGGCGAATTATATATTTCGTTGTGACTGCACACGCCCCCGACACCATTGAGCGAAACTGCTGCCTGATATGTTTGGTAAACCTGCGACCAGTCATAAATCAGATTGTTTGTAACAACATTTTCGCCGGATTTAAGAGCTTCTCTGTCTCCTCCCGTAAGGACTACGCCTGCTTTGCCTGTGGCGGTGATTGTGTTGTTTTCAACAAGAATTTTTTCGCCCTCAATGTCAACAGCGCTTTCGCCGACATTTTTTATCGTGCAGTTTTTAACCGTAATGCTGTTTCCCGTACCCTTTATTGCGCCGGCTCTTGTTCCGCAGAAGGTTATGCCGTCAAATGTAATGTTTTCGGCATTATCAAGGGTAATCAAATCCTCTGTTTCAAGAGAAAGCTCAAGCGTATCTCCTTTAAAATCCGCAGGCATAATAAAGTAAAGCATAAGGTTATCTCTGTCTATGTACCATTCGCCCTCTGCGTCAAGCTCTTCAAACACATTGAAGAAATAATAGGGCATACCCTCTTTGAAGCCGTAAACGCTTGCATATTTTGTTGTAATGCTGCTTTCATCAAAGGCTGCAAGAGGAGTAGTGGAGTCTGCCCAGTCATATTGAAAATAACCAAACAGCCATATGTCATTGCTGTTTTTCCAGCTCTTTATCCGCTCGGTAAGCTCCTTGTCAGCAGCAAAGGTGCCGCCGCGCGGATTTTTTATGTTTTCCCATTCGGGGTTTTGCTGTGTTCCGTTGCTTGTGTATATTTCCTTTGAATCGCCGTTGTCAAGAATTTCTCCTGTTTTAAGATTATCGCCTGTGTTGGGATAACGGGCAAGGGTCATTCTCTCTCCGCCGCAAAACAGCTCGCAGTAAAGGCTTCCCGCCTCATCATATTTTTCAGCGGTGTTATACTGACCGAAGGCTTTAATCTGCCCGATTTGCTCTGTAGTTACACCGTATTTTTTCAGGTCAAGCATCTTTATATTGTCCTTATACTCAACAAAATCAGAGCAGTTGAGTGTAATTCCGCCGTTAAAAATAACATCATCTTCGGCATAAAAAACAGTACCGTTATCTTTCTTTGACAGCGTCAGAGCAGATACATTGTATTCTCCGCCTTCAAGGAAAATAACCTTTTCTTCCTTATTCATTTTTTCTGCAAGCTCCAATGCCCTTTCGACAGTTTTGACAGGGCTTTTTTGCGTTGCGTCATTTTTATCGTCGCCGTTTGGTGAAACAAATATATCTCCCTGCATTTTTTCTCTTTCCTGCTGTTGTGGATTACTGAGGTTAACCGGTGTCGGCTGTAATTCTCCCATTTCGTTTTGCGCCGAACAAGAGCACATTAATACAGCAAATAATACCGCAAGTGCAAGGCAGAATGCTTTTTTTAAATATTTCATTGTGATTGGCTCCTTAATCCAGTGCATATTTTCCGGTGGATTTATCGGTTCTGTTTTTGTATTTACCGTTTGTGAAATCCGGAATTTCAACAGGAATATTGCCGTTTTCAATGGATTTTTCAGACAGGGCTGTAATACACATCCACGCCGCCGCGTCATAAACATCAATTGCCGGCAGGGTTTCGCCCTTTGCGGCGTTTACCATAGACCGAAGAACAAGATAGTCCATTCCACCGTGGCCGCTTTCAATCATACCCTTTGACTTATGCTTCCATAAATCGTTGTCATACTCTTTGGCATATTTGTCGGTGTTTTTCCATATTTTCTGCGGGTCCATATCAATCTCGGCAACATCGCCCTCTATATCCTTTTCAAGAAATACATAATCTCCGTCCTCCTGATACATACCCTTTGTTCCGTGAACTGTAAAGTTACGGCTGTAAATACGGGGGAGGGTTGTGTCGAGTGTAAGGGTAATTGTTTCGCCGTTTTCGCAGGTTATAACCGTTGTAACAATATCTCCCTGCTTAAAAGAGGTGTTCATCAATTCCTCATCATCAGCCTTATGCTCTTTAATATACTCGTGCAGTCCGCATGCCTTGCTTGCAACCGAAACAAGACGGAGCATACGGTTGCCCCTGTTTATGCCGAGAATCTTTGCAATTGGGCCTAAATCGTGGGTGGGATAGTTTTCGCAGTTATGCTCTTTATAGTGTGAAAGGCGGTAGTGGCGGTTTTCCTTTCCGAAGGAAACCTCGTTTCTTAAATCATGGCGGTATGCTCCGTCGCAGTGAACAATCTCACCGAAAACGCCCTGACGCGCCATATTAAGGCACATAAGCTCTTTTTGACCGTAACAGCAGTTTTCAAGAAAGAAGAAAGGCGTTTTTGTTTCTTCATAAGCCTCAACCAAATCAAAGCATTCCTGAAGATTATAGGTTCCTCCGACCTCCATTGCGGTAAAAATGCCTTTTTTCATAGCCTTGATTGCAATTTCAATATGGCGCTCCCATGAGGTAGCAATAACAACAGCGTCGAGCGTACCAAGCTCAAGAACTTCCTTGTAATCCTCCGTCTGAAACGGTGCTTCAAAGCCTGTTTGGGTAACAGCTTTAGCGGCATTTTCAACTCTGTCTTTATATGTATCGCAGACAGCGATAATCCTAACATCCTCCATTTTAAGCAACGGCTCAATCAGCTGCATACCGCGCTGACCCAAACCGATAACTCCGGCTTTAATAACCTTTTTCATTCGTTGTTGCTTCCTTTCTCTGCTTCTTTTAAAACATACCATTGATAAGACATTGCAGGCAGTGTAATTTTCATTTTTACATTCCCGTTTGTATCAATTCTGTAATTTTTAGGTTCATTGTCCTCTTTTGAAATGCAGATTTCACGCTCGGTAAGCTCTGCTTCAGGCAGAGGCGGAATAGGCTTGTCAATTACCTTATCGTCGGTAATATATGTTCTTGCCGAGCCGTCACGCGCTTTGATAACAAGCGGTGCAATCTCTTCACCGTAAACAGGATATGTAACATCGCAGTTTTTCGTATTTTCAAACGGCGCAGGCGGTGCAGTAAGCTCTGTTAAGCCTGTGTAATAAACAGGAAGTGTAATTTCTTCCGTGCATTCGCTGTCAGTCTGATTAAAGAACATTACAAAACCGCGGATGTCACCGTACGCAAGCTGGTTCATAATAGCGTCGATACAGGTTGTTCTGTCAGGCTTTTCGGGATTTATACGAGGAGGCATAAAGTGAATTGTGATGCCGTTTAATACCTCACGGTATTTTTTGAAGATATCAACCCATTTTTTAAATATTTCCTTGCCCTTTTGAGAGTCATAAACATGCTTACCTCTTATAGTCGGCCAAACTCCTGCCGCAGTAAGCTGCGCTAATGCCCAGTCAAATTCAAAGGCATTTTTATCGGTAGGGAAGAACATGGCGTCCTTGCCGCCGCCGTGATAAACATTAAGCGGCATAAAGCCCCAGCCCTGCGACGGATTTTTGTCGAAGGTGCCTTTATAATAGTAGATACGCGAGGTGATAAGCTGTTCGGCACGCTTTTCCGAAAAGGCAATTTCCTCGTAGCCTACACCGCAACGGTTTATTCCGTTAAGAAAATGCCAGTCGGGAGCGTTTATGTATATACCGCGTTGCTTAAGCTCCTTGTACCAATCAACAACAGAGCCCTTCCATTGCTTATACTGCGAATCGGTAAAATCATCGTGGCGGTGAGTTTTTCCGCCCGAGCACATCAGCATTCCGTAAGGACCGTCAATCTCAACGGCGTCGGCACCCGTTCGGTCAATGAAGCGCACAACATTCTTCATATACTGCTCAGACCAATCTGTTGCAAGGCATCGGCAGATATGGCTTCCGTCGTGATTAAGAGCCTCGTCGCCTCTTACAGGACGATAGTTTTTAACATATGCAAGGGTGTAGGCTCCCATACGAAGTCCTTTTTCATGACCGTAATCATATGCCTTTTTAATTCGGTTAAGATATTGCTCGTTTGAGCTTTCCATATTTACGCCGGAGCCGAAGGACTGAATAATCATTTCAAGTCCGATTTCAGAGCATTGGTCAACTGCCTTGCGTATTGCACGGCTGTTGTTTGAAATAAGATGGAAGAATAAAACATTATCGGTGCACCACGGTGCAATTCGGCGGTACATTTCTTTAACCTCAATCAGCCTGTTTTCATAATAATCATTGCTGAAAAGAAGCTCATAGGCGCAGATTGATGAAAGCTCCTCGCCCTGATTGAGCTTAACATTCATACGGTAAAGCGGTGCAACCTCAAGAATATCATAACGGTAACGGGCATAATTCTTGGCATATTTTGAAAGCTCAAGTCCCAAAAACTGCGTCGTTGAGTTATAGTCACTGTCCACAAAAAGAGTGTCCCTGTTTTGTGTAATGCACATAACATCAGCGGCAATGTTGTCAATTGTAACATTGTCTTTTGCAGTGTTTTTAACGGTTAAGCGCTTCATAATAACGGGCATACCGTCGTAAATTTCATATCTAACCGTTACATTGAGAGAAAGCACTTTTGAGGTGTAACAAAGCTCAACTGCTTTACCGTCGGGCGGATATGTACCTGCATATGTCATTGTGGCCGACCTTTTAAACGGAACTCGCTCCTCACAGTCAACAATTCTGAATTGTGAAAAATCAAATGCGTCTGCGCTGTAAGCCTTTGAGTTAATTGTTATCTCAAAATCGGCGCGTGCAGCATCAATAAGCTCAATTTCTTTTTGAAGATTATAAAACGACGCTGTTTTACAGCCCTGCGTTTCAATTTCACGGCGGATAAGTCCGTTTTCCAAAATGATTTTTCCTGCCTGCTCCGTGATGCCTGACGGCGCAAAATCAGAATGTATTACCCAGTCCTGCATAAATAATTCCTCCTGTTAAATAAGTTCCATTTTAAATGAATAAGTATAGGTTTCGCCTAAATGCAAAATCTTTTTATATTTATCGGCTGTATCCGGTCCGCAGCTTGCGGAGCCTATTCCGCGCATAAAGCCGTGAATATGTAAAGTAGTTTGCTTTGTTCGTTTAACATCTTCGATATGCATTGCTTTTCGCAGATTTTCTTCGTCAACATTTACTGCCTTAAAATTAAGAGCCTCATCGAGCGCCGTAATACGAATTCCGCAGTTGTTATTATCCGTAATTTCTGCCCAACGAACGCAGTTACGGTTTCCCGATTCCTGCGGCTTGATATTTTCAATATACATATCTTCAGCCGTTGCTTCGTAAATACCCATAACATCCTGACATGAAAAATCGCAATAGCTCTCTGTTTCTCCCATACCGCAGTAACGGATACGGTTATAATCTCCGTTGAGATTTAGAGTAAGACCGATTTGAAGCATATCAAGCGGCTTTTTTGAAAGGCTTGTAAATGAAGCTGTTACGCAAACTGCGTTATCTTCAACAGCCTTTTGCAGAATTTGCACCTTGAATATGGGCTTTCCCTTTGCCGTCAAAACAATCTCCTCCTTAACGATGTTGAGATATTCGTCAAAGGAGCTTTTAATTTTTTGCGTTTTAAGACGGTCAAGCCCTGCTTTTTTCAGCGCAGGAGCAACATAAACGTGGTTATCAATTACCGCCTGATAGAGCATAGGCTCAAAGCCTGTTGAACAATCAGGTAAAACGGAATTTCCCGTGCGGTCGGTAACTGCCGACAGTCTGCCTGACTTATCCCATTTCATTTTTCCGTTTTTACATTCAAGAGCTTTTTCGCCGTTTGCTTCACTCCAAGGGTGCTTTTTATTTTCAAAATGCCTTGACTCAAAATGCTCGTTGAGCGTTATCTGCTCCCTTGAAAGGGTACTTCCGTCGGCTTTTGTATATTTAATAATGAGAAAAGCGTCGTCTGTATCTGCAATGTCAAGCTCAATCGGAAGGCAAATAGCTTCTTGCGGTGCAACAGGCTCGTCTGTTTCAAATGTAAGGTCGCTTTTGCCGTTTTTAAACAGGGCGCAGGAAATATGAATTCCCTCGCTGTCTGTAAAATAGTTCGTGTTACGGACATAAAACAGTCCGTCTTTTCTAAAGGCCTTCAGCGGACTGTAAACATTTTTCATACAAAGTGCGCTTGTTGACGGCGTTCTGTCAGGATAAAAAAGTCCGTCACAGCAAAAGTTTCCGCTGTTGAGGCGATCCTTGTGATCACCGCCGTAGGTGTATTTGTATTTGCCATTTGCGTCATAATGTGAATGATCCGCCCATTCCCAAATACAGCCGCCCAAAAAGCGCTCGTCGCTGTAAATTACATCCCAGTATTCGTCAAGCCCTCCGGGTCCTACGCCCATGCTGTGTGCATATTCGCAAAGGAAAAACGGAGCGTCATAATTGCGTGGATCCTTCCATTCACCCCTGCTTAACGCACGCATTTCATCTGTCGGAGTATAGAAATGAGCCAAAATATCATAACGGATACGCTCGCTTCGGCACGCAGGCTCGTAGTGAACAGGTATATCCGTTTTGGATTTTAAATAGGCATAGCAGGCGTCAAAGTTTTTAATTCCGCCGGCTTCATTTCCCATTGACCACATAACAATGCACGGATGATTTTTGTCACGCTCATAAAGCGCTTCAACGCGGTCAATATAATGCTTTTCCCATTTCGGGTCATTGCTGATTAAATCTATATTTTTGACGAAACAGCCGTGTGTTTCAATATCCGCCTCGTCAACAACATAAATTCCGTACATATCGCACATAGTTATAAAAATCGGATCGGGCGGATAATGAGAGGTACGAACGCAGTTGACATTATATTCCTTCATCAGCTCAATGTCCTTTTGCAAATCCGCAGCCGTCATTGCATATCCGCGTACAGGATGGGTGTCGTGGTGATTAACACCCTTGAGTTTAATCGGCTTGCCGTTAAAAAGATACCTGAAGCCGTCGAGCTTTATTGTTTTGAAGCCTGTCTTTTGCCTAATGAACTGAAGCTCTTTTCCGTCTGAATATAGGGTGAGAATTAAATCATAGCATACAGGCTGTTCGGCGTTCCACTCTGAAACGGTCAGCGATTTCATATGCAAAACATTATCTGCGCTTTGAGCTTCTTCGCAGATAAGCTCTCCACCGAGATAAAGCTGTGCCTTTACGGAGGCGTTTTTATCTCCGCGAACCTCGCTGTGAATTACGGCGTCATATCCCTCTTGTGTTTTTACAGCTTCAAACTGAAAATCAAAAATGTAGCTTTTGGGTTGTTTTGTAATATACACATCGCGGAATATTCCGTTTTCTCTGAACATATCCTGACATTCAAGATATGTTCCGGTAGACCATTTATAAACAACGGCCAAAAGCTCATTTTTACCGTCTGTAAGTAAATCGGTCAAATCAAATTCCCTGCTGTTGTGACTGCCCTCACCGTAGCCTGCATATATTCCGTTAACATAAAGGTCAAGAGAGGCGCCTGCACCTAAAAAGGTGATAATATATGTAAAATCCTTTTCTTTATTCAAATTAAATTCTTTTCGGTAAACGCCTACGGGGCAGTTTTTCGGCGTTTTGGGAGGTCTGCACCTGAAAGGATACATAGAGTTAAGATAATTGATTTTATCGTATCCTGTTTTCTGCCAGGTTGACGGTATATTTACCTTGTCGAATTTGATATTATCCGTGTCAATTACGGATTTAAGATCAGAGGAATGACTGTAATAGCAAAAATCCCATTCGCCCGAAAGCATAATAACCGCGTCGCTTTCATACCTCTCCGTTATGTATGTTGTCTTCTCAAGCCTTTCTCTGCTTAAAAAAGGAATGAAGTAACTGCGGTGCGGCAGTTGGTTTTCAGCGAAATTATTAAAATCTCTGTAATTTGTTTTGTTTATTTTATAACGCATATTGACTCCTCATTCGTTTACGCTTTTTGCAATTTTACTAAAATTACTTCATTCTCTTCAATTGTCAGATTAAGCATACAGCTGTTGCCTTTAAATTCGGGCGTAATTGCTTCGGACTGCATTTTAGACGAAGCCTTTAAATATTCAAGCTCCTCTTTTGAAATAACGGCAGGCTTTCCCATTTCCTCCCAAAGACGAACGGGATTTGCGTGACTGCTGTTAATACGCTGCGCCTGTGCGTTTGAAAAATGAGGCGAATTATCCACCCTTATATTTATTTCATATTTGTTATTTGTATCTTCAAAATTCTGCGCATAGAGCATTAAAAATATATCGCCGTTTTCATCTCCGAACGCCGCAAGCTCAACAGCTTCGTCGGTAATCGGCAGGCAGTAGCGCGTGTCGGGTAACTCTGCCAAAAGCTTAAACGCCCAAAAGGCAGGCTTTTTAATGCCGTCTGCAGTTAAAAGTCCGAATCCGCCGCAAAACGGATCGGGGAAGAAAAACAGCTCTTCAAATATATCCGAAAAGGTCCAGTAGCTTGAGCCGTCAACTATGCCCTGATTATCAAGCACTGTCTTTACTAAAAAAGCCGATGTGCGGATTGTATCGTGAATAGCCGCAACGCAGTTTGAGCTTATGCTCCATTCCGTATAGAAAAGCGGAAGATTGCCCGCTTCGCTGCGAGCGCGCTTTGCTTCTCTTGTAAGATATCCCTTTAATTCGGGAGTGAAATCATTTACATTGTCAAAAACAGGCTGTAAAAGAGCGCGCATTGACTCGTTTGGACTGCTTGTTTTAAGCCGCCTTATTTCCTTTAGGCGTTCACGGTTTATCGAGTGGCCGAGCTCATCGGTAGGATATTGATGCGTAGTTACAAAATCAACAGGAGCATTTTCATTTTTGCAGAAATTAAGAAACTCCGTCAAATGACTGCTCTTTGTTGTAGCAGGTCCGCCCACCTTAAGCCTTGGGTCAACACTTTTCAGCGCTTTGGCAGTTGCGGCATAAAGGCGGTAATAATCCTGCATGCTCCCCTTAAAAAAGCAGGAGAGGTCAGGCTCATTCCAAACTTCAAAATACCAATCTTGAACCTCCTCGGCGCCGTATCTGTTTATAAGAAAGCGTGCAAACTCGCGGATAAAATCCTGCCACTCTTCCATATCCTTGGGAAGAGTAACATTTCCTTTGTAATAGAATACAGTCTTTTTACCGCAAGCGAGCGCCGACGGCATAAACCCAAGCTCAACAAATGGCTTTACGCCGATTTCCAAAAGCCTGTCATAAATTTTTGCCACCTGATAGAAGCTGTATAGCTTCGTTTTGTTTTTGCTTACAGTAGGAAGATGGTCGGACAGCCTTTGGCAGACATTCATATCGTCATTAAATATGCCGTGAAAGCGGACTTGCTTTATTCCAAGCTCATCATGAACTGCTTTTAACTGCTCAATATAGTCGGTACGGTGTGCAAGAGCGGCGTGGCCGCTTCCTATGCAAAACTGCCAGTGCTTTGAAACCTGCCGTGTTTCACCATTATAATCCAATTCAAATGAAAATTGCTTCATAGCCGTTATTCTCCGACATATTCTACAGGGATTTTTTTATTGATTTTTTCCGATTGATTCGGAAGCCAGTCCTTGCCGAGCGTTAAATCAGCCTCACTGCTGTGATGCATAATTATTTTTTCAATCTGTGAAGATGTAGAGAAAAACGCATAATCTCCGATGCTTTGCACCGACGAAGGAATTTCAAGCTCCTTTACAGCATTGCAATACGAAAATGCGTCTGTACCGATTGCTTCAACGGTATTCGGCAAATCAATTGACTGAAGATTTGAGCATTTTAAAAATGCTTTGTTTCCGATGCTTTTAAGTCCATCGTTGAATGTAACAGAATAAAGGTTTGAGCACATATAAAATGCGTTGTCACGAATTGATACAACGCTGTCGGGCAGAACAATCGTTGCGCCTGATGTAACGGCGCCGGATTTATCGGTTACAATCGGAGTCTTTCCGTTAGGATAAAAAAGCAGCTCGGTTTTATCTTTGTTATAAAGAACTCCGTCTACCGACGAAAAATAGGGATTAGCCTCATCAACATTAATGCTTTCAAGAACAGGGCAGTTTGTGAGCGCCCAAATGTCTATCGTATTAATGTTGACGCCTATGTTTATTTCTTTAAGATATTCTGCGTTAGCTACGCTAAACGCCATAAGCTCGGTAACAGGCTTATCTTCATAAGTATCGGGAACATCAAAAACAGCCTGAGTAGAGGTGCTTTTGTATCGGTAAAGCCCGCAGCCGTCATCATTATCCTTATATAAATTTTTATTGCTTGAAAATGTATATGAGCAAAAGGCAGTAAGCGAAACTGCTATCGCAACAAAGAATGCAAGAAATACAAAAATATTTTTTTTCATAAATATCACCTCATCCTTTATATAAGGTATTATTCAACAGCCGCATTTTCTGCGGCCACGGCGGCTTCTTCGTCAGAAGCATTTTCATGCTTTTGCGCAAGCTCTTGAAGCTCCTTAATTATCTCTTCATGCCTTTCCTCGGTATAATCATAGAAATGATAAGGTATTGTTGACAAGAATCCGGTTATTGCACTTGCGACAATAGTTATTATAAATACCTGATTGCGTATAGCGGTATCGTAGAGAATGTTCCAGTCGGATGTAAAGCCCACACGCTCATAAAGAAACGGAATAAGCAGCGCAGAGGCTGTTACAACAGGAGCTGAAAGATAGCCGAAAATACCCATACATCCGTCAAGGCGCTCGCCTGAAATATACTGCTGATAATCCCATATATCGGCAGTCATTGAATTTGAAACAATGCCGACTACAGAGGTGAGCATAGTGGAAATATATGTAGATATGATAATAATTACAAAGCTGTTGAGATATACGCCGGCAACCGAAAGGAAGGAGCAAAGTATCGTTATATATTTGCAAAACAGCATAATTTTCTTTTTGCCGAATTTATTAATAAGCAACGGTGCAAGAAGCATACCCGGTGTCCATGCAGTTCCGAGAATTGTTGCCATAATTCCGAGCACCCAGTCCTGACGCAGGGAATAAATAATCAGCATATTGACAATGTTGATTGCTCCTGCCGAAAATGAGCCTATCCAGCCCGAAAGGTTTGAAATCCAAAGGTATTTGTTGCGAAGCACCTCGCGAAAGCCGTGCTTCATATCAACCTGAGGCTTGTGGTCAACCTCCTGCACAACTCTGTCCTTTACACCGAAAACAAGGAAAAGCGCAAGCGGAGCTACTACAATTATTATTCCGGGAACAGCATAACGGTAGGCTTTTATATCGGTTAAGCCGCCCATTTTTGCCGCGAGCACCGGAAATACAATGTTGTAAACAGACGGCAGCAGGCTGTAAAGGAAGGAGCCTATTGACATAATTCTTGTACGCTCATTTGTGTTCGGCGAAATAACATTCTGAATATTGTTAATCTGACCGAAGCATGTTCCAAAGCATCCCCAGAAGGAGAAGAACAGGTGCATAACCCAAAACTTATTGTGATACTCAAGAGTATTGTACGGGAACCATACCAAAAGCATAAGGCTTGCAATATAAGGAATAATTCCGGCAAGAATCCAGCTTCGGTATTTTCCGTATTTCGGTGACAGCTTTTTTAAAACAAATATATTCCAATATGTAGTAAAAACCTGTATCAAAAACTTTGAGCCTACAACCTGCGGAAGAGCAGGCATAAATCCTTCAAAATATTTTTGAGGGATAAAAAAGCACGCTATGCCAACAATTAAAAATGCCAAGGATGCCCAGTTAATCAGCCTCATTGTTTTTTTAGGCGGATTGCCGAGATTATCCGTGATAATCATATTGATGGGTGAAAACAGATAGCCGAGTATCAGCCCTACAAAGCCGAGCATTACAAAGTCCATCATTTTCAGCCCGTATATTGCTCCGACAAATAAACAGCCTGCCGTAAAGGAAAGGTTACCTCCGGCATAAGCCGCCGTGTTTGAGCCTCCCGCGCCGATTACAAATTTAACAAATTCCTGATTGGTAACATATTCGCCCTCTCTCGGCTTTTTCCAATAGGTTCCTATGTCAAGAACGAAGGTTTTGGCCTTCTGCAGTAAATTCTTCATATTTTTACCCCTGCTTTTTTGTTTTACGCTGAAACGAAATTATTTTTATTTGAAATAAGGACGGTCTGTTATTGTTAAGGATTTCTTTTTACAGCCCTCAAGCTCAAGAACAACAATTTCATTCTCCTCTTTAAGCCATACACCCGGAAGATAGAGCGCCCTCTGCGGCCCAACATTCCAGTATCTACCGAGATTAATGCCGTTTACAAAAACGTATCCCTTTGTAAAGCCGTCCATGCGAACAAAGCAGTCGGCATTAGACTGTGCCTTAAAGGTTCCCGCAAAATATGCAGGATACTGATTTATACCGTCGTAAACGATTTTATCAATCTGTTCAATCGGCAGAGTGTATATATCAAAGTCATATACATACTGCTCGCCTATGCAAACGCACTTAAGACCCTTGCGGTCGTGAATACGCTTGTTGAAATTAATGTGTCCCATACCCTCTACAAGTATGTCGATTTCAACCTTTCCGTCAAATGCAGGAATAGGGAAATTAAAGCTTTCCTTTGCCTCAACTCCGTGCTTTAGCTGTTTTTTTGTCAACGGCTTGCTTCGGTCATATTTGCCTACAAGCTTGCGGTTTACATAAACATAGGCGATATCGTGAACGCCGTCTGCAAAAATTGATGTATCGGGATAATTACCCTCAATTTCCGTGTGATATAAAATCAAGCCGTTGCTTTGACCGTAATATTCCATATAGTGCGGAATATGGTCAAAGTGATGTGTTCCTATATTTTTTATGTTTCCTGCAAGCGAGGCAGTTTCTTTTAGCTCAACCGTGCCGATTTTCTGCGTTTTGGGACGCTCGGGAAGAGGCGGATTAATGCCCTGCTTTTTACATAAAGCATCACGCATTAAATGATATTTAAAAGTATAATCGCCGTATTCGTTAAGCGGAGCGTCGTAATCATAGCTTGTGGTTGTAGGCTGATAAAAGCTTGCGTAATTCGCACCTGCCGTATATCCGAAATTCGTACCGCCGTGGAACATATAAAAATTGAAATTTGTATCGCCTTCAAAAAACTGATTTAAGATTTTTGTTAATGTTTTCTTTGAATATATTTCCGAGGAATGATGGTGCTTTTCATGAAAATGGTCAAACCATCCGCACCACATTTCACTGCACATCAGAGGTTTGTCAGGCTGATATTCCTTTAAATCCCTAAAACCGTCATCAGGATAGCTGCCGAAGTTTACGGTTATGAATTCCTCTTTAAGAGCTCCGCCCGAAAAATGATATTTACTCTCACCGTCGGAAGTAAACAGCGGAACATCTATGCCGTTTTCGCGCATCAAAGCACATAGATATGATAAATATTTTTTATCTCTGCCGTAGCTTCCGTATTCATTTTCAAACTGCATCATCAAAATCGGTCCGCCGTGAGTAATCTGAAGCGGTGCAAGCTTGGGAAGAAGAACATCAAAATAATGCTTTACAAAGGAAATATACGGTTCACTGTAGCAGCGCAGTTGGATATCTTCATACTTCAAAAGCCATGCAGGCAGGCCTCCTAAATCCCATTCGGCGCAAATATACGGACCCGGTCGGAGAATAACATAAAGCCCTAATTTTTGTGCGGTTTCAATATAACGAACGACATCATTTTGTCCCTCAAAATCGAATTGACCCTCCTGCGGTTCATGCATATTCCATGCAACATAGGTTTCAACCGTGTTGAAGCCTGCCGCTTTGAGCTTGAGCAGACGGTCCTCCCAGTATTCACAAGGCACACGGAAGTAATGAATTGTGCCGGAGTAGATATTAAACTTTTTTCCGTCTAAATAAAAATTTCTTCCTCGCATTTCAAACATGGTGTTTATCTCCTGTTTATTTCTAATTTTTTTCGTTCTCCCGAATGCAGAAAAACATTTTCTGTCGGTAAGGCTTTATAAGGTGCAAAAGCGTTTTTGCATTCCTCTTTTGAGTCAATGAATACTCTGTAATTTGAGTCGTAAGCCGTAGGGTTATAAAGCTCAACAACAAAGGATTTTTCATCTTTGCTTTTTACCGAGCATTCAATATGGTCAAGCGCAAAGCAAAAGCCCGTATCCTTTTGAATGTAAACAGCAGGTATTTCAAGATAGGTCAGCATCACCGAAACCTCGCACCAGCATGAGCCTATAGGTACCTCGCCCACATTGTTTTTGCCCTCCCAATCGGAAAGATTAACACGCTCGTTTATTCTTCCGCAGGGATTAAATATTTTCCGATAAGGCGAAGCCAAAAACTTTTTCGCCGCAGGACTTGAACGCGAAAGCGAAAAAACGGTTTTAGCAATGCTCCTGTTAATAAGCTTTTGAGTATGCGCCGGCTTATTGTGCCACACATAGCTTGCATATATCGGATTTTCAGGTATACTCAAATACTGCGTAATATTGTGAGATATATCCTTTAGAAGCTCAAGATATGCCGTGTTCCCCGTGGCACGGTAAAGATGAAGAAGAGACTCGCCCGACATTGTGCATATTCCCGGAGCGGCGTGCTTGTTTTGTACGCTTGCCCATACTGCTCCCGTTGTTGCAACCCTGCGCTCATAAAACTGAGTATCCTTTTCATAAGCATAGTCGTATCCCACGCACCAGCTTGCGCAAAGCGACGCGGTATCAACGGCATATTTAAGCCATTTTTCGTTTTCGGTAGAGCGGTAAAGCATTACGAAGCTTTCAAACAGCGCAAAGGTTGATTCGCTGTCAGGGCAGGCTAAAATTTCTCCCGGACCGCCTGTTGAATATCCTTTTGATATGTAGTTTTTGTAATAATCTTCTCCGCTTTGTTGAGCCGCTTCAATATAATCACTGCAGTCATAATATGACGAGCACAATGCAAGACCTGCACACACAAGACCTGCGCTTGACGAGCCTGAAACATACGGCTCTCCCTTTTCTATATCAATAAACTGGCTCATTTCACCGTTTTTGTTGTAATATGTAACAAATGCGTCTGCAAGGCGGCGCAGACCTTCCTGCCATAAATCGGGTATATCCTTCTTATTTTCACGCAGGAAAATCAACTGCTTTGCAATATAGTATAGAGCGTCGGCGTTTTTTCGGCTCATAACGATATTTATATTTTCGGGGTCGAAAAAGTTATCTCCGTAGGCTCTGCCGTCGCAGAACACGCCGTATAAAAATCCGCTTTTATGCTGTAATTTATTGAAAATAAAATCAAGCGTTTTACGGCTTTTTTCTTTTGTTTCGCTGTTGCCGATTATAAGGCCCGGCAGGGTGTTCATTGCACCGCCTACCCAGCCTGTCTGCCACTGGCGGTATATTCCGCCCTGCGCCTCCGAGGATTTATAAAATCCGTATTCATCCTCCCAGTTTCGGAGGTTATATTTTTCCTCAATAACATTAAAAGCATAATTCCACGGCACCTTATCAGGATGACT
>JBJEPL010000064.1:0-25577 GCA_051881215.1 Eubacterium sp.
TCTTGATTTGACGATGTTGTATTTTTCTCTTTAATATCGTTGTTTTTTGAAGCGAGAACGGTTCCGATCCATTTTGTCCAGTAGAAAAGTGTTGTTGCACTGCCGAAGCAGATACATATTACAAGAATGATATTACCGCAGTCAACAAATGCCTTGAGAGCCGCCCATTTTGAAATAAGCATACCAAACGGAGCAAGGAACATACCTGCAATACCTATTACAAGAGTCCATGCAAGGTAAGGGTGACGGCGTGAAAGACCATGCATGCTCTCGATATCTCTTGAGCCGGTTGAATTTTCAATAGCGCCGACAGTCTGGAAGAGGAGAGATTTGGATATTGCATGGAAAATAAGAAGAAATACACCTGCCCAAACTGTTTCTACTGCGCCGATACCTGCACATGCGGTAATGAGTCCGAGATTTGAAATTGTTGAATAAGCGAGAACCTTTTTGCCGTCGCTTACGGTTATTGCGAGCATAGATGTTATAAGGAAAGTAAAGCCGCCTACAAGGCTTACCATAGTTCCCGCGTTTGTTAAATGAAGAACAGGTGAAAGCCTTAACAAAAGATAAACGCCTGCTTTTACCATTGTTGCACTATGGAGAAGCGCAGACGACGGAGTAGGTGCAACCATTGCCCCGAGAAGCCATTTTGAAAACGGAAGCTGTGCACTCTTTGTAAGTGCGGCAAATGAAAGGAAAATAACAGGAACAATAACAATATTTCCGTCACAAAGAATAAGGCTTTGAATATCGGTAATACCGAACTTAATTCCTGCAAAAACTATTGCAACGGCAAAGCCGCATCCGCCGAGTAAATTCATCCATAAAGCCCTAAAGCAGTTGTTGATTGCTTCGTATGTTTTTGTATATCCGATAAGAAGGAAGGATACAACGCTTGTAATTTCCCAGAAGAAATACATCCATAATAAGCTGTTTGAAAGCACAAGCCCGAACATTGCACCGAGGAAAACATAAAGCAGAGAGAAGAAAAACCTTCTTCTGTCTCTAAATTCAGTATGGTGGTTATGGTAATCTTTCATATATCCGCAAGCATACACTGTTATAAGAGTACCTACAACTGCAATAATCAATACCATTATGACGGTGAGCTGGTCTATGTAAATCTTGTTTATCTCCTGATGCGGAGCAACACCCGACAGCTCATACCAGAAGGTTAAAGCCGTTTGAGCAATTGCAAGCAGAGCGGCATAATATTTTTTGTATTTGAAGCTTAACACGGTGACAAGTATTGTCAAAAAAGCTTCAACGCCGATCATACCGTAGTCAAAGATTTCGGTGTGCGCGAAAAAGAAGAGCTGGCTTTCATCTGATATGAAATATTTTACCGCAAAGGTAATTGCCAGACCTATAACCGCAGCACTGCTTACATAGGTTATGATTTGCCTGATTGTATTGTTTTTAGAAATGCTTAACAGCAAAGCGCTTAAAAACGGCAGGCCAATCAAAATGATGATTAAATTTTCCATTTAACCGCCTTCTTTCATACTATATAATAACAAATAATTAAATATATAAATTCCAAAGGTAATAATACCACTATAACGGGTTTAGGTCAACTTTTTTTGACTATTAAAATCCGTAAAATTTGACCATTTTTTTACAAGGAAAAAACTTCTGTAAAAATTGTAATTAATTTTTAATATTTGTTATTGATTTTTTAATATTTGTGTAATATAGTAGTACTGTAGATGCTAATAGGAGATGAGTTTTTGGCTAAAAAAATTAGAGCCATAGCATTGTTTTTGATTTGTTTGATTGTTGCCGCAGCATCCTGCTCCGTGAGCGTTATTCAGGGGCAGACTATAGACGGTGTTGAAAATGTCAGTATGGTAAAAAACACCGAAAGCTCATTCACTTTGAACTGGAAAAAAGTACATAAAGCTGCCGGATACCGTGTTTATTCATATGATGATGATACAAAGCAGTATAAAAAGATGCTTGATATTAACGACGCAAATGCACACAGCTATAATTTTGATAATCTTGACAGTGCTTCGATATACAATATAAAAATATCGGCTTTTAAGATATTTAATAAAAAAGAATATGAAAGCGAGCTTTCAAAAGAAATTACAGCGTATTCTCTGCCGGCTGCGGTTAATTGCGATGCTGTTTCCTCATATGCGAATACACTTTCCGTGTATTGGGACAGAATACCTAATGCCGCAGGCTATGAAATTGAATATTCCCAAAAAGAGAGCTTTAAAGATTCAAAGGTTGAAAATGTAGAAAATTCAGAAGAATGCAGCTTACTTGTTGAAAAGCTCAACCCCTCCGATGTTTACTATACCCGTGCAAGGGCATATATGAAGGTAAACGGAGAAACCGTTTACGGACAGTGGGGTAAAGCTTCAAATGCAACAATCAGAGATGAGGTTGTAATAGGAAGCAATATTGACCCCGATAAGCCTATGATTGCCTTCTCTTTTGACGACGGTCCTGCCTTTGATGACAACGGTACAAATTCTACCGAAAGAATTTTGAAGGTTCTTGAAAAATACGGAGCAAGAGCAACATTTTTTATGGTAGGAGACCGAGTAAATAATGATACTGCATATTTGTTGAAAGAAGAACTGAAGCTTGGGTGTGAGCTTGGAAATCACACCTTCAGTCATAGCCATTACGGAAGTGATGTTACAGCTTCGGATATAAGCAAGGCGAGCGAGCGAATAAAAAAATACAGCGGCAGCGCTCCGACAATTTTCAGATGTCCCGGCGGAAAAATTACGAAAACAATTAAAGATGAATGTAAGAGGGAGAGTATGCCGCTTGCATATTGGTCTGTTGATACAGAGGATTGGAAAAGTAAGGACGCAAAGAAAATTTATAACAAAGCCATGGACGGAATATATGATGGCGCAATTATCCTTATGCACGATATATATCCGACTACTGCCGACGCAGTTGAAAAGCTTGTTCCGGCTCTTATTAAGAAGGGATATCAGATTGTTACAGTCAGCGAGCTTATAACGGTTAAAAGCGGGAAAAGCCCGAAGGTCGGAGAGCAATATGTTGATTGCGTAACAATTAATAATAATACAAAATAATGATTAAAAAAGACGGTGCAGTTGATACTGCACCGTCTTTCTTCTATATAATATATAATTTATAAAACTGCTTTTAAAAATTGCTGAAGTCGCGGATCCTGCGGATTATTAAATATCTCCTCGGGAGTATTTTCTTCAACAATAATGCCGCCGTCCATAAATATAACTCTGTCGGCAACCTCGCGCGCGAAGCCCATTTCGTGCGTTACAACGACCATTGTCATTCCGTCATCTGCCAAATCCTTCATAACCGAAAGAACACCGCCGACCATTTCGGGGTCAAGCGCAGAGGTAGGCTCGTCAAAAAGTATAACATCAGGCTCCATAGCAAGGCTTCTTATAATGGCAACTCTCTGCTTCTGACCGCCTGAAAGCTGTGACGGGTAAGAGTCAGCCTTATCTTCAAGTCCTACTTTTTTCAAAAGCTCAATAGCTTTTAAATCTGCATCCTGCTTGCTCATTTTTTTCAGTTCAACTGGAGCAAGGGTGATGTTCTTTTTTATAGTCAGGTTGTTAAAAAGGTTGAAGTGCTGGAATACCATACCCATATTTTGACGGATTTTATCAACATCGCATTTTTTATCGGTAATACATTGACCCTCAAAGTATATTTCACCGCTCGTAGGCTCTTCAAGCAGATTTAAACAACGCAAAAATGTAGATTTTCCCGAGCCCGAGGGACCGATTATAACAACCTTTTCACCCTGTTTAATCTCATAGTCTATACCTTTAAGAACATCATTGTCGCCAAAGGTTTTTTTAAGATTACAAACTTTAATAAAGCTATCATTAGTGGTCACTTGAACGAAGCCTCCTTTCAAGCAGAGATACCCCTTTTGTAAGGATTATAACTACAACAAGGTATATTAAAGCAACGGCAATAAGAGGCATAAAAGCACTGAAGGTTACGCCGCGAATCATATTACCGGCTCTTGTAAGATCAGTGATTGCAACATAACCTGCAACTGATGTTTCCTTAAAGAGTACAATTACCTCGTTTGCCAAAGCCGGAAGAACATTTTTAAAGGCTTGAGGAATGATTATGTGTCTCATAGTCTGTCTGTAATTTAAGCCTACTGCTCTGCCTGCTTCAAACTGACCCGAGTCAACGGACATAATTCCCGAACGGAAAATTTCCGCAACATAGGCGCCTGAATTGATACCGAATGTCAGTATCGCAATTAAAACCTTGTTGTTGGAGGTTTGAAAAATTATATAGTACATAATCAAAAGCTGAACAACAACAGGTGTTCCTCTGATAACTGTAAGATATATTTTTGCGATTGCATTGAAAAAGCCCATTACTATTTTGCTTATTCCGTGCATTTGGCTTGCGGTTTTATCGTATGAAGAACGGACTATGGCAACAATTATTCCTAAAAATATGCCGATTAATACGGCAACTATTGTTATTTCAAGGGTTGCTAACAATCCTTCCAGCAGAAGGTGCCAGCGTGCGCCGTCAATAAAATTCAGAATGAATTGTGATTTCAAATTTTCAAACCACTCTGCCATATCATCTCTCCTTTCAAAGAAATACGGAGGTGGATTTCCACCTCCGTTGTTGAATAAAAAATTATTCAGCAGGGATGTACTTGTCAATGATTTGCTGAACGGTTCCGTCGTTAATAAGCTCTTCAAGAGCTGTATTAACTTCTGAAGTCAATTCGCTGTTTTTAGCAAAAGCGATTGCATAATCCTCTTCGGTATACTTGGTGTCAAGGATTTTAAGACCTTCATTTGCAGCTACAAATGATTTTGCAGGCTCGTTGTCAATGATAACTGCGTCAATTTTGCCGTTTACAAGAGAAGCAACTGCCTCTGCACCTGTCTGGTATTCTTCGATAGTACAGGTTGTAAGTTCGTCACTAATGTCGCCTGAAAAATAAATATCACCAGTTGTTGAAAGCTGAACACCTACTTTATAGGCTGCACCGTCTGCATAAAGGTCATCAACTGTTGTAATCGGTGAGTTTTCTGCAACAATAACTGCCTGAATACCTGTTGCATATGAGGTTGAAAAATCAACACTCTGAAGTCTTTCGTCAGTTACGGTAAGACCTGCCATGCCCATATCGGCTTTGCCTGATGAAACTGCGGTAATAATAGAATCAAAGTCCATATTTTCAACCTTTAATTCATAGCCAAGCTTGTCGGCAATTGCCTGAGCGATTTCAATATCAATTCCGACATACTCGCCGTTGTCACCGATTGACTCATATGGCGGGAAATCTGCACTTGTAGCAAGAGTGAGAGTTTTGCTTTCTGATTTAGCAGAGCATCCTGCAAGGCATACAACTGCCATTATTGTTGCAAGAACAACAGCTAAAACTTTTTTTATTGTTTTCATTTTTTAATCCTCCGTATAATTTATGGATAAATATTAAAGGACAAGGGTTGGGACACCCTTGTCCTCTTAATGTAATCTAACACAACGATTGAATAAAGTCAACAAAAAATGCAAAAAATATGAATATTTATGCAATTAATGAATAAGAGAAGGCTTAATCGGCGTTTGCAAGCCACTCATATTCGGGAACATATATTCTTGTTTTAACCCATGGATCTCCGTCTAAATGGCGGATAAGCCATACATAGTACATTTCATATCCCGGAGCTGTTACCTGCTGATGTGCATTTCCGCCTCTTATGCAAAGGCAGGTGCCGTTTTCTGTTTTGTAAGGGGTATCTCCCTCAAAGCCTGCACCGAAGCCTTCGGGATGATCAAACTGATAATAATAAAGCTCGGGTTGAGGATGATGGTGGGGAGGGTAGCTTGACCAGCGGCCGGGCTGATTAAATACTTCACCCATTACCATATTTGAATACGGTGCATTATCAAGGTCAAACATTGTAGATACAATTCTGTGGCCTGTTCCGTTCCACTGACCCTTTCCAAATTCCTGATAAAGACAGTTGTCGGGATTATAAAATACAGGCTCCCAGGTTTTTTCATTGTCTGTCATTTGAACGAGAACTTCACTGTCCTGCAGGGCAGTAATCTTTGCTTGCGTTTTTTTACAGAAATGAATTGCATAAGGCGTTTTTTCAAAAGGACTTTTTCTTTTGCAACTTTCGTTAATTGAGCTTCCGACCGTGAAATTTACATTTCCCGAAAGAAGCAGTACGGCACACTCGTTTTCTTCTTCAAAAATATCAAGAGTGTCGCCTTTTTTCATTTTCTGAACGAAAATATCCATAAGCATTTCGGAATTAATTCCGTTCATTTGGCATAAAATCTTTTTTCCGTTTTCATCGTAATCAGGTTTAAACAACATTGTAGCTTCAATATCCTTTCTGCCCACAAGCATTAATTAAAATTTATATATGCCTACCGTGGGCAGATAAGCATATAATAAAAATTCAGCTGTCTGAAAACCGTGCCGTAGGCAAATTTTGAGTACCGAACTTTATTTAGCTATTTTTCTTATTGATTCCTTATCGCCCATAACAATTATATGCTCATAAGGGGAAAAGACATAATCCGGTGAATTGATTGCATAAATTTTGTCACCGCTTTTATACGCGATAACGGAAATACCGTGAATTTTTCTGACATTAATTTTAGCAAGGGATTTTCCAAGCCAGCTGTCCGGAACGGAAATTTCATATATTCCCGTATCCTCACTGAGCTTGAAATAATCAAATACCGAAGAAGAGCTGTATTCAACAGCCATACGGTAAGCCATATCCTTTTCTGGATATACAACTCTGTCAGCACCGTTTTTAAGCAGGAATTTTTCGTGAATAAGAGAGGATGCCTTACCGATTACGCAGGAAGCGCCAAGCTCCTTGAGATAGTCAACGATAACAAGACTGTCCTGAAAATCACCTACACAAACAAAAACATAGTCGTAATCATCAACACCCAATGCGGCAAGATTGCTTTTTACGGTATAATCACCGATTTCGGCGGTTGTTACCAAACTGCTGTACTCGTCGATAAGCTTTTCGTCTTTATCTACGAGCATTACATCATTACCCATTTCACAAAGGTTTTCAGCCAAATGATGGCCGAATTTGCCTGCGCCGATAACAAGAATAGATTTCATATATTATATATTTCTCCTTTATCCGATAAGCACTAAGCCCTTTGGCTTTTGGGTGCTTGTGTTATTTTTCTCAATTACAAACATTAGTGCAAAAACAAGCGAGGTCAGCCTGCCAACGAACATCAGCAGAATGATAATAAGCTTTGGTATAAGCTGTAAATGAGGGGTTATTCCCGTTGTCATTCCGACTGTACCGAGAGCCGATATACATTCAAATAAGATATCCGAAAAGGACAGCTCCTTTTGTATTGCCGAAATTATCAGCGATGAAAGGAAAATTTCGGATAAATTGATGAACAGCAGTGCGGTGGTTTTTCTCAACGCATCTTCGTCAACTCGTTTTCCGAAGGCTTCAATGCTTCGTTTGTTTTTTGTTGTTGCCATAACGCAAAGAAACAAAACGGCAACGGTTGTAGTTTTTATTCCTCCTGCCGTTGAGCCTGAAGATCCTCCGATAAACATAAGAACATATGTTATCATTTTTGATGCTCCGCAAAGCTCTGATGTGTCAACGCTGTTAAAGCCGGCTGTTCTCGGAGTTACTCCGGTAAAGAAAGCATTTAAAAGCGATTGACCGAAGCCCATATCCTTAAAAGTATTGTCATACTCAAATATAAGATATGCCGCTGTGCTTGCAATAAGAAGTATTCCCGTTGTAACAAGCGTTAATTTTGAATGAAGGCTGTATTGCTTGAAACGGAATTTTTTTATTGTTATGTCGTCCCATACAATAAAGCCTATGCCTCCGATTATAATAAGCAGGGCAATTGTCAATAAAATTACCGGATTATTATTAACTGTCATCAGCGATGAGCCCGGAAGCTTCCTACCCATAACATCAAAGCCGGCATTGCAGAATGCAGAAACAGAAAGGAAAACAGAAGTATAAAGCCCGTTTTTAAAGCCCATTTTTGGAATAAACTGGGTGCATAAAATCAATGCTCCGAGTATCTCAAATATTGCAGTTCCGGCTATAACCTTTCTGACAAGCTTTTTCATATTTCCGGTATATATTGAGCCGATGTTTTCCTTGAAAAGCATCTTTTCCTTTAAGCTTACCCGCTTTTTTAAAAACTGCGTAAATGTGAAAAATATAGTGATAAATCCAAGACCGCCTATTTGTATAAGGCAAAGAATTACTATCTGACCGAAAAGAGTCCATTTAGTAAAGGTGTCAAATACTACAAGGCCTGTAACGCAGGTTGCCGAGGTGGCTGTGAAGAGCGCGTCTGTAAAGCTTATACCCGGTGTTTTTGCCGATATGGGAAGCATCAGCAGCGCCGTGCCCAAAAGTATTATTGTTATAAAGCCCGCGCAAACAATTCTCGGATATTTTGAATCGTAGTTTTTTCTTTTATTGATGATATTGCTTTTATCAATTTTCATTGTATTCATTCTTTTCGCTAGGGGAATAATTAGGTACTATGGCATGAAGCTTTTCTCTGACATTCTGCTCATTGATATCTTTTAATTCATTGAGCATATTTTCAAATTGCTCCGTGTTTATTTCAATTGGCTGTGTAACATATATCTTTTCGTTTGCGGTTTTCTGCCTCGTTGCCATTTCTGTATCCATGGCAAGCTCTTCATAAAGCTTTTCGCCCGGCCTCAATCCGACGATTTTTATTCCTATTTCCTCAACGGTAAAGCCGGAAAGCTTTATGAGATTTTCGGCGAGGTCCATAATTTTAACAGGCTCGCCCATATCAAGAACAAATATTTCTCCGCCCTTGGCAAGGCCTCCTGCCTGACATACAAGCTGCGCCGCCTCCGGAATAGTCATAAAATATCTTGTGATATCGGGATGGGTAACGCAAACAGGACCGCCCTGTTCAATTTGCTTTTTGAAAATCGGCACAACCGAGCCGTGAGAGCCTAAAACATTACCGAATCTTACAGCGGCATATTCAGTATTACTGCTGATTTTGTTCATATACTGAACAATAATTTCGGTAATTCTTTTGGTAGCGCCCATAACATTTGTAGGATTAACAGCCTTATCCGTTGAAAGTATAACCATTTTAGGAACCTTAAATTTATCAGCTGTTAAAGCAACATTATATGTTCCGAAAACATTATTTTTAACTGCTTCGCACGGAGAATCCTCCATCAAAGGAACATGCTTGTGTGCAGCAGCATGGAATACTACATCGGGGTGGAACTCCTCAAAAACCTCGTTTAATCTGTCTATATCGCGCACGGAGCCTATTCTAATTTGAATATTAATCTCGTTAGAATATTTATATGTAAGCTCATTTGCAAGGTCAAAAGCGCAGTTTTCATAAATATCAAAAATTACTATTGTTTTTGGCTTATAGCGCGCGCATTGATTGCAGATTTCCGAGCCGATTGAACCGCCGCCTCCGGTAACAAGAATTGTTTTATCAATAAGATATCGGCAAACCTTAATGTCAAGCTTAACCTCGTCGCGTGCGAGAAGATCGGTAATATCAACATTTCTGGCTCTTTGAGGCTGGTTGCTGTTTTCAAGAATCTCCTGCATTGAAGGAGAGGTTTTTACCTTCCTGCCCGTTGAAAGAGCAATTCTCAATATTTCGTTTTGCCTTTTTCTTGTTGCAGACGGTATGCAGATTACGATTTCATCAATATTATATTTGTTTGCAAAAAACGGAATTTGATTGCAGTTTCCTACTATTTTAACACCGTTTATTTTTCTTCCTTTTTTTGCCGGATTATCGTCAATGGCGATAACAGGCTTATATAAATTGTTTTGATTGCTTTTTATATCGTCGATGATTGCATTGCCCATATATCCGGCGCCGACAATCATAACTCTTTTAATATTTTTGTTTTTTGAAAACAGTGAAAATCTGTTAATTTTTATCCGCAGAACTCTATATCCTATTCTCGGTGCGCAGGTGCATATTATAAGCAGGAAAAACGCGAGTATGTATGAGTAAAACGGAAGGCACTCCCAATAATCAAGTATTTTTATAAAAAGAATTCTGTCTATAACAAATAAAACTACCGAATCAAGAAAGGACGCTATTGCGCAGGATATCATTTCATCGGTGCCGGCATAGGTCCATACGCTTCGGTATAAGCCTAAATTATAATGTATAATAACTACAAGAATTCCGGCTAAAAAGAAATGAAAATAATTGAACAAAATATGAGAATATTCCGTGTCGAATACTTGACCGTTATTGGCAAAATAGCATAAAACGGTATTCATAAACGAGAAAAGAGCAATATCAATAATGGCGAGCAGGCATTTTTTCAGAAAACCATGGAATTCTTTTTTTGATTTACTCATATTACGATTCCTTTCTTAAAGCTATTTTTTAAGCTTCTTTACTGTAAAAACAAATAGCGAGATAACAAGCGTGGCCCCTGCAATTGAAGCAGGTATTATGTATAATTCTTTGTTTTTTGATAAAGCGGTTACATTGACTCCCATTCTTGTGAGAACGCTTTGAACATTCCTTTTTGTTGTAACAATTTCTTTTTCGGTTGTTCCGACGATTTTTCTTGTTGTATTTTGCGATTGGGTTGTGACTTGAGCCTGCGTTTGCGAAACAGTAAAATCGCATTGGCTGTAAAGCTCGTTGTTTGCACAAACAACAACTGTTGCGGTTCCTATACCGATAGCTTTAATATTTCCGTTGTGACCGATTTCAATTATCCCCTCTTCGTCACAGAAATATCCGACAACTGCCGGAGCGCCCTTTGGCTCAACTGAATATTCAAGCGTTACACTGTCGCCAATCTGCAGCTCGTATGTTGCAGCATGTATATTAAGCTTTGTAAGAGGTATGCTTTCGGTTGTTGTTTCCTTCTCTGTTGTGAATTCGGTTGTACTTTCGGCAGCCTTGGTGGTTGTTGTTGACGAGGTTGTTGAGGTTGTTGCCTGAGTAGTTGATGTTGCCTGCGAAGTTGTTTGAACGGTTGTTGAGGGCTTTTTTGTTGTGCTTTTAGTTGTCTTGGGCTTTTGAGCTTCGGTTTTCTCCGATTTACCGCTTGCCGCAGATGAAAAATCAGGTGATGCGTATCCCATAATTGCACTTATGTTATTGTAAGGCTTTGAACCGGTTTTTGTGTACTCTCTTGCTTTAACCTGTCCGGAGCAGTTGCCCTCAATGGTGTAAACTGTATTCCCGGAGGTGTAATCAACAATTCCGACATGCTGCGAGGAGCCGTTACCGCTCCAATCGAAAAATACAAGGTCGCCGCTTTTCGGAGTGTAATTGCTGTCAGAGGAATAATATCTTCCTTTTTCCGAAAACCAGCTTATCATACTGTTGCAGTTACCTCCGCTGGGAACGATTTTGCCGTACAAGCTGACCCCTAAATCTTCACCGGCTTCATTGAAGCACCATAACACAAAGATAGTGCACCAGCCTCCCTGATATCCGTACCATTCACCGTATTTTGAGTATGTGGAGGTGCCCGTGTATCCTACTTCACCCGATGCTGTTGAAACAACTTTATTTCTGATTTCCTCCTGCGTAGCTGAAAAAGCGCATATAGGAGTAAGGCAGTTAGAAAGCATAATCAATGCGAGAAATAAAAACGATATTTTAAGGACTGCCTTTTTCATAGGTATACCTCATCATTAAATATAATAATACATATTAATTATATACAATTATGGGCAAATGTCAAATTAATATTTTGTTTATAATGTTTAATATTGAAATAAAAGCTAAAGTGATGTAAAATATTATATCATAGTATTTTTTTGAATTGAGAGGATAATTATGGAAAGATTAAAGCAGTATCAGCTTGAGCATGTTACACCCGAGGAGGTTGGTGTTGACAGCAAAGTAATTAAAGAATTTATAGATGATATTAACGAAAAGGGGCTTGGCTTGCAGAGCTTTACTGTAGTGCGCCATGATAAGGTTTGCGCTCAAGGATTTTTCTCACCCTATAATGCGGATACTCCTCATGTTTTGTATTCCATGAGTAAATCAGTAACCTCGACTGCTGTCGGCTTTGCGGTAAGCGAGGGCTTGCTTAATCTCAATGACAGAGTTGTAAGCTTTTTCCCTGAATATCCAATGAGCAAAAGGCCGTTTAACAGAATGCTTACTGTCCGTATGCTCCTTACCATGCACTCCGATAAGCTGATTACAGTTCTCGATGAGAAGGAAAATTCGGATTGGATTGCCAATTTCCTTAATGCTCCTTTCCTTCTTCCGCCTAACAGTAAATTCAATTATATTTCAGAAAATACATTTTTGCTCTCTGCCATCGTTTCAAAGGTAACCGGTATGAGCGCGATTGACTATCTTTATCCGAGAATATTTGAACCGCTCGGAATTGAAAAGCCGTTTTGGGAAAGCGACGGAAAGGGCAACAATGCAGGCGGCTGGGGCCTTTATATGAAGAGTGAAGACCTTGCAAAATTCTTTTTGCCTTATATTCATTCGGGAAAATGGATAGACGGTACCCAGATTATACCCGAAGTATGGGTTAAAGAAGCAACGAGAAAGCAGGTTGATTCTGTCCATGACGGATATATCGACAATATGGAGGGCTACGGATATCAGTTTTGGAGAAATCCTATTGCAAACAGCTATCGTGCCGACGGACTTTTCGGTCAGAGATGCTTTATGTTTCCTGATTATGACGCACTTGTTGTTCTTAACTGCGGCGAGGCAGAGGACTACAAGGTAATGGAGGTATTCTGGAAATATTTTCCTAAATGCTTCGGATATGAGGCACTCCCTCAAAATGATAAAGCGTATCAAGAGTTGACCGATACATTAAAAGCCTGCCATATTAAGGATCTTGAGCCAACCGAAAGGAACAGGGAGGCGGAAGAAAAAATTTCCGGCAGACTCATAAAATGCAAAACCTCCGAATTTGTTTCGGTTGTTTCAATTACCATTACGCAGATGCTTTATAATAAGCCGGGCGAGATAAATGAAATGAGGCTGACCTTTAACGATGACGGCATGCTGTTTTACTGGAAAGAAAAGGATTATGAAAATACAATCAATGTAGGTATGAACGGGGAATACGGCGTTTCTGAAATTACGCTTGCAGATCTTCATTATCATACATATTCAAAGGCATCATGGCAGGAGGACGGCTCACTGAAGCTTTGGATAAGACCTATTGAAACAGCTCATGTAAGGCAGTTTACCTTTATATTTAATGATGACGATACTGTAAAAATAATCAATGAAATGACTCCTCGTATGGAGGATTTGGTTGTGTATTATATGACATTTACAGGTCATCCTATAAAGGGTGAAATTAACGAGGATATCGTAAAAGACGCTGTAAAATCGCTCGGACTTCCGATTATCGAGCCTAACTTTAAAGGAAAATTTGAAGAATAAATAAAAGCACTTATGACTTAATTGTCATAAGTGCTTTCTTTCTAATGCTTGGATTATTCTTCGGTTACGGGATATTTTAAATCCTCTTTTGTCCAATCCTTAATGATTTCAAGAAATGCTTTTGATTCTTCCTTTGCCTGCGGAAGATTGTGGTCAAGGCAGTTGCCGCATTCTTTAGGAGACGCTCCCGGAATAACACCCCAGTAATCTGCTATAAACTGAAAAGCCTCTTTAATAAGACCGATTGTATAAGTATCTGTAAGGCTTCGTGTAAGAAAATAAAAGCCTGTCCGGCAGCCCATAGGACCGAAATAAATAATATTGTCACCGAATTCGGTGTTGCGGACATAGGTTGCAAAAAGATGCTCAATCGTATGCATAGCCGCATTTGTCATAACAGGCTCACGGTTAGGCTCACGCATACGGATATCGTATGTTGTAATATCGTCGTCAATTCGGCTGATATATATGCCTTTCTTTAAAATATTGTGATCAATCTGAAAGCTTGGTATAGTTTTCATTCAACTTCAACTCCTGTCAAAAATGAAATGTTATTTGTAATATTTATACCGGTATCACCCTTGCTGTAATTAGAAATCATAGCAGACGCCTCATTTTTTGCGAGGTCAAAAAGCTGTTCAAAGCTTTCATTGTGTATTTCATTACTGTAAGGGCTTATCCATTCGCAGTTATTTATATTACCATATTTTTTTGCTTTTTCCAAGTCCTTTGGCTTAAACATTGCGGTAAATTTAAAATTGTTTGTGAAAGGGGATATTATTATTTCTATCGGAGTGATGATTGCCCTCTTTATTCGCTTATCATCAAAAAGCGTGTTTTGAACGGATTTTGTATCCTTTAATGCGGTTTCTATTTGAGCCTTGCCTATATTTTTATTTAAAACCAAAGGAAAGATAAATTCATACAGCCGCGCTGTTTCTGCTATTACATTTTTGTCACTGCTGACAGTCTTTCCCATATTAAATAATAGTGGATTATCAAACCCCAAACGGTTATGAAGCAGCAGGCTGTCCATAGCTAATTCAATTGTGTTGTGCGCTGTATGCGGATTTGTTACAGGAGATTTTTCAACTATTTTATTTTGCAATGAATAAACAAACGGATGGCATTTTCTGTCGAGCGCATAGTGAAGAATAAAGCCGTATATATATGATTTTGCAAGATCGGGATTTTCGGAGATTTTTTCATATTCTCTCATAGCGTCAATTATTTCGGCCGGCTTTGCCCTGTGAAGCAGGGAGCCCGCCTTTCTTAAGGATTTGCCCGGCATCCACGGAAAAACGCGGTGAAAAAAGAATATGTCGGGTCCCTGCGTTGCGAAATAAACGCTGTCCTCATTTAGCTCAAAATCCGATATTTCCTTTAAAAAAGGCATCATTTCTTTTGCAAAAATATAATGTGTTGAAAAAGCCGGCATTAAATCAGTCCTTTAAAATCCTGCGGAAAATCGCAGTCGATTGTCATTTCCTTTTGCGTTATCGGGTGTGTAAAATAAATTGTTTTGCAATGCAAAGCCTGACGGGATATCTCATCGCATTCCCCACCGTAAAGAGTATCTCCGCAAAGAGGAGCGCCGATGTGGGCAAAATGCACTCTTATCTGGTGAGTTCTGCCCGTTTCAAGATTAATTTTCATCAGCGTTCTTTTACCGTCGCTTTTTATTGCCTGCCAGTGGGTAACTGCCCGTTCGCCGTCATCAAAAACGCCCCGTTTGATAATGCTGTCGGCAACTCTGCGTATGGGCAGGTCAATTACCGAACTGCCCTCAAATACACCGTTTACCACGGCATAATAGTCCTTTTTGATTTTTCCTGCAAGCTTACCTGCTGCAAGCTCATTTTTAGCAATCAGAACAAGACCGCTTGTATCCCTGTCAAGCCTGTATACCGCACGGAAAGCCGTATCCCTGTCCATATAACAGGCGGCTGCGTTTGCAAGAGTGTCACCCTGATGATTTCTGCTCTCGTGAACAGGCATAAAGGCAGGCTTGTTCAAAACAAGAATATCCTCATCCTCATAAGCAAGGCTCACGCTATTGTTATTCAGCGGCTTTGGCATCTGCCCTTTGCTTTGTATTGATATTTTCAGAACATCATCGGTGTGAAGAATATCAATTGCTCTTGCATGATTATTGTTGAGCAATATTCCGTTTTCGCTGTTTTTCAGGTTCGTCAGCAGGGAAGAGGACACGCCGAAATCACGCAGAAAATCCCTTATCTGCCTGTTATTATATTTTTCTTCAATTACAAATTCAATTATTCTCATACAACAAAAAACAGCTCCAAATTAATTGGAGCTGTAAATATTTTTAATCAGTCAACTTTAACAATCCAACCCATATCGTCAGGCTTTGTGCCGAACTGGATACCGGTAAGAGTATCATAAAGCTTTTGCGTAAGCTCGCCTGTTTCAAAGTTATTGATTTCAACTGTTTCGCCCTCGTATGTAAGTCCGCCTACAGGGCTGATAACAGCGGCTGTACCTGTTCCGAATACTTCCTCAAGCTTTCCGCTTTTAGCAGCGTCCATTATGAAATCAATTGTAAATCTTTCCTCGTTAACCTTGTAGCCCCAGGATTTGAGCAGCTCAATACAGCTCATTCTTGTAATTCCGGGAAGAACTGTTCCTATTGTCGGAGCAGTATAGATTTCACCGTCAACCTTGAACATAATGTTCATTGAGCCGACCTCTTCAACATACTTTCTCTCAACGCCGTCAAGCCAAAGCACCTGTGAATAGCCGAGTCTGTGGCCCTTTTCCGAAGCAATAATGGAAGCAGCATAGTTACCGCCGCATTTGATATAGCCTGTGCCGCCCGGAGTAGCGCGGACATATTCATCCTCAACATAAATCTTAACCGGATTCATACCCTCTTCATAATAAGCTCCCGAAGGTGAGCAGATGATGATGAACTGGTATTCATCGGATGCCTTAACGCCCAAAACAGGCTCGGTGGCAATTGTGAAAGGACGGATATAAAGACTTGTTTCAGGCTCTGACGGAACCCAGTCCTTTTCAACTGAAACGAGAGCCTTTACAGCATCAACAAAATCCTCAACCGGAATTTCGGGAATACAAAGTCTCTTGTGAGTTGACTGCATTCTTTCTGCATTTTTGTCAGGTCTGAAAAGCTGAATACTGCCATCCGGAGTTCTGTATGCCTTCATACCCTCAAAGCATTCCTGCGCATAATGGAAAACAAGAGCCGACGGGTCAAGAATGATAGGCTGATAAGGTACTATTCGTGCATTATGCCAGCCCTTGCCGGTCTTATAGTCCATAATGAACATATGGTCCGTAAAAATGTTTCCGAAGCCGAGCTTGCCCTGCGGCTTCTCCTTTGGTGTTTTGGTTAAATCATACTTGATTTCCATTTTTATATTACCTCTTTTATAAAGAATTTAATAGCTGTATGAAACGATAATTCCGCCGTCGGAGGCGTAGAGCGAGTTAAGACCAGACGCCTTGATTATTTCAACGGTGCCGAAATCGGCTTTTTCGGTAATTTTATCGGCAACAAGCCTTGCTCTCTCTTCACAGCAGACATGCGAAACTATCAGCTTTTTTTCGCTTAAATCCATGCCTTCAACGCTTTGAGCGATGATGTTTGCCATTTTAATAACGGCACGGTTTGCTGTTATATCCTGCGCAGCCAGAGAAATATTGCCCTCCTGCGTTCTTTTGCAAATCAGCTTCACCCTTATTTTTTCAAGCACCTTTGCCGCAAGCGCGAAGAGCCTTCCGTTTTGCTTAAGGGCGTCGAGATTTTCAAGGCAAAAATAAAGCGCGGTTTTGTTAAGAATAAAATCTTCAACCTTTTCGATTACCTCGTCAAAAGCAAGCCCCGAATCTGCAAGCCTCTTGATTTCCATAGCAACGATGGATTCAAGCCCCGATGTCGCAAGGGAGTTGAAAACATGTATCTTTTTGCCGTCGCTGTACTCTTCAAAATAAAGCATCTTTCCCTGAAGAGCACTGTTGTAGGTTCCGCTTAACTTATCGGTAATTGTAAGCACATAAACCTCGTCGGCATCACCTGTATACGCTTCTTTAAAAGCCTCGGGCGACGGACAGGCTGACTTTGCCATACCGTTGTTAGCCTTCATCCTGGCGATAAAATCGTCCTGGTCAAAGCTTTCATCGTCAAAAATGCGATAGTCGCCTATTTCAAGTGAAAGGGGAACAATGGTAATATCATTCCAGCGTTTCATTTCGTCTGTCATATCACAACAGCTGTCTACTACAATTTTATAGCTCATAGGCAACCTCAACTTTCAAAACCTAAATTATAGATATTATACGCTCTTTTTTGTTTATAGTCAATATTAACCATAATCATCTATTAAAAAATCTTAAAAAGATATGGCGGCTAAAAAAACCGCCATATCTTTATTTCTCAATTATTTCTTTTGCTGCTTTTATTTGTGCTTCAACGCTTTCGGCGCACGGACCTCCGGCAACCCTTCTGTCGTTTACGCATTTTTCAAGGCTTATAGCCTCGTAAACATCGTCTTCAAAAATATCGCATACTGCCTTGTATTGCTCAATGGGCAGGGCTTCAAGAGTAAGCCCCTTGTCTATGCACAGCGCCACAAGCTCGCCCGTAGCCTTGTATGCGTCACGGAAGGCAAGCCCCTTGCCGACAAGATAATCGGCGCAGTCGGTTGCATTGATAAAGCCCTTTGCAGCGGCATTCCTCATATTATCCTTTAACACCGTCATAGTGTCAATCATAGGTGTGAATGCATTAAGGCACATTTTAACCGTGTCAACTGCGTCAAAAATCGCTTCCTTGTCCTCCTGCATATCCTTGTTGTATGCAAGAGCAATACCCTTCATAACGGTCAAAAGCGTTGTCAAATCGCCGAAAACCCTTCCGCTTTTTCCTCTGACAAGCTCGGCAATATCGGGATTTTTCTTTTGAGGCATAATGCTCGAGCCGGTTGAAAAGGCGTCGTCAAGCTCAATGAATTTGAATTCCCATGAGCACCACATTATAATCTCTTCGCTGAAGCGTGAAAGATGCACCATTACAAGCGAAAGCGCAGACGCAAGCTCAATGCAGAAATCCCTGTCGGATACTCCGTCAAGGCTGTTTTGACTAATGCTGTCAAAGCCGAGAAGCTCTGCTACCATATTCCTGTCAAGCGGATATGTTGTTCCTGCAAGCGCACCGCTTCCGAGCGGCAGAACATTCATCCTTCTTTTGACATCCGAAAGCCTGTCTAAATCACGGCAGAGCATAGCCGCATATGCCATAAGATGATGACCGAAGGTGATAGGCTGCGCCCTTTGAAGATGAGTGTAGCCGGGCATTATCGTGTCCTTGTTTTCCTCCGCCTTGTTACAGAGAACGCTGATAAGAGCCTTGATTTTTTCGCTTATTTCATCAATCTCTTTTTTCAGCACCATTCTTATGTCAAGCGCTACCTGGTCGTTTCTTGACCTTGCCGTGTGAAGCTTTTTTCCCGTTTGACCGAGCCTTGCAGTAAGCTCACCCTCAATAAAGGTGTGAATATCTTCAGCCTCTGTATCAATGGCAAGTCTGCCGCTTTTTATGTCGTCAAGGATTTGCGAAAGACCCTCAACAATTTTTTCGCTCTCGCTCTTTTCTATTATATTAGTATAGCCGAGCATCGTTGCGTGGGCAATGCTTCCCTTAATGTCCTCTTCAAACATTCTGCTGTCGAATTTAATTGAGGAGTTAAAATCGTTTGTTTCCTTGGCAAGCTCTTTTTTAAACCTGCCCTTCCATAATTGCGCCATATGCTTCTCTCTTTAATAAAAATTATTTGTTTTCTTCTCTTTCGGCGTCAAGAATTGCCTTAACCTTAAGCGGAAGTCCGAAAAGATTGATGAATCCTGCCGAATCATTCTGATTGTAAACATCATCGGCATCGAATGTTGCAAAGTCCTCGCTGTAAAGGCTGTAAGGCGATGTTACGCCTACATTAATTATATTACCTTTATATAGCTTGATTTTTACATCACCGGTAACCCTTTTCTGCGTTTCTGTAACGAATGCCGAAAGAGCCTCGCGAAGCGGTGTAAACCATTGACCGTAGTATACAACCTCTGCAAATTTCTGCGCAACAAGGAATTTGTAATGCTGTGTTTCCCTGTCAAGGCAGATTTGCTCAAGCGTTTCGTGAGCCTTATAGAGGATTGAACCGCCCGGAGTTTCATAAACACCACGGCTCTTCATACCCACAAGCCTGTTTTCAACCATATCAACAAGTCCGCAGCCGTTGGCTCCGCCAAGCTCATTGAGCTTTTTTACAAGCTCAACGGAATTCATCTCAACACCGTCGATAGCGGTAGGAACACCCTTTTCAAAGTGAAGAGTGAGGTATGTAGGCCTGTCGGGAGCCTTTTCGGGTGAAACACCCATCTCAAGAATTTCATCGTATTTAGGCTCGTTTGCAGGGTCCTCGAGGTCAAGTCCCTCGTGGCTTAAATGCCAAAGGTTTTTATCCTTGCTGTAATTTGTTTCCCTGTTTATTTTAAGAGGAATGTTTTTCTTCTCTGCGTATTCGATTTCGTCCTCACGGCTCTTAAACTCCCAAGTCCTCCAAGGGGCGATAATCTGCATTTCAGGCGCAAATGCCTTTATTGCAAGCTCAAACCTTACCTGGTCGTTGCCCTTGCCGGTGCAGCCGTGGCAGATTGCGTCTGCGCCCTCTGCCTTTGCTATTTCAACAATCCTTTTTGCAATAATCGGCCTTGCAAATGCGGTGCCTAATAAATACTGATTTTCATATACGGCGCCTGCCTGAACGGTCGGAATTACATAATCATCAATGAATTCCTGATTAAGGTCCTCAATATAGAGCTTTGATGCGCCTGTTGCCAGAGCCTTTTCCTCAAGCCCGTCAAGCTCCGTGCCCTGTCCAACATTTCCCGATACGGCGATTACCTCGCAGTTGTTATAGTTTTCCTTGAGCCAGGGGATGATAATTGAAGTATCAAGTCCGCCCGAATATGCAAGAACTACCTTTTTAATTTCTTTAGCCATTTTTTAATCTCCTAACTAATATTTTTATTACTGATAACCATTATAGTTATTAGCAATCTGCAATGCAAGTTATTTTGAAAAAGTTTGTATAAATATTCAAAAATAGCCTAAAATATACAACTTTTTTGTATATTTTTTCATAAAATTCTCCCGAAGAATATACTATAATGGAAAGTAAGTTATAACATTATTATATGGGATTGATTCAGTCATTCCTACAAAATAGGAAAAACAAAATTTTTGGTTATCTTTAACAAACAAATTGTAAATATTTCGTAAATATTTGAAAAGAAATTATTTATTTATATTGTTGACAACGGCGGTTTAATATGATATTATTTGAATGTATAAAAAGGTAAAGGGGGTAGTATTGCCCTTTGCCGAATAACTGCGATTTAGGTTTAAAGCTTAAAGCTTATTAATCGGGTCAGGATTAAAGGCTTGTTTATATGCTTTAACGCTGATTTGCAGTTTCCAATTTCTAAAGGAGGAAATTAAAATTATGAAAACAAGAATTTCCAAGCGAATTTTATCTGTCATTCTTTCTGTATTGATGGTTGTTACTTCAATTCCGCTTATGGCTTTTACTGCCTATGCAGATGATTTGTCCGACCTTGATTCAGCGATGACAAGCTACGAAACAAAAATCAAAGACGGCAAGGTTTATACCAATATGTCCGCTGCTTATACTGCATATGTTAATTGTATGAAAGCAAGAGACGCTTATGTTTACGGTAACCAGACTACTACCGACCTTGCAAGCAGAACCTCTGCACTTAATACTGCTATTGCTAATATGACCGAGGTAACTACATATAAAACAGGTACTTGGGTTGCTTCGTCAGATGGTGATAGTATTCCTGCAAATACTGCAGCAGAGAGCCGTAATATTCTTTACACACCTCAAATGACAGGCTCTGCCATCGGCGGTACAATAACTCTTAGTAACTCTGTTACGCATAATATTCTTATGGGCTCAACCGTAGTTCTGCGTGACGGTATTACAACTCCTACCATTCCTATTATGCATTCTGGAAGAACAAATACAAGCGGTAAAACTCGTTATATTTACGGTATTTACCCTACTTCTTCACCGGCAGCTGCCAGCGGTGACGCAAGTCTCAGTACTGCTCCGGTCGATCACGCAAATGTAAAATTTGAACACAATTGGTGCGGAAATCTCGGTACAACCGTTGACTTCGGCTGGTCAATAGCGCAGACAGTTGATAACCCGGGTTACAATGCTGCAACGGCATACGGCTCTAATCAGTCAACATCAACGCGTTCACAGGCGTATCCATATAGCGTATATGTATTCCCATCATTAAAGTACTACACTTACTATCTTGCAAATGTTCTCAGCGTTCCTGTTTCTACAACAAGAAGCTCAATATCCTTCACACCTAACTGGTTTGTTGCTTCGGCAGATGGTGTTAACTCCGGTATAAACGACTGCGGTATCATTGGAGGCTTGGCAACTATCTATGTAGTTAACTATGCCCTTCTTATCAATGCTGTTAAGGCGGCAGCTGTTAAATTTAATGACGGTACATATAATATTACCGATTATGAAGAGGGCGGCTTAGCTGAGCTTATGCAGGCTATTGATGACGCTGTTGCTTTTGACCCTAATTCATATTTCTCAAGCTTCAGCTCAACAACTATCCCGAGCGAGACTGATCTTGCAGCCGCTGTAACAAGCTGTTCAGACGCTATGGACGCCCGTATCGCTGCTCTGAATGTAACACCTGCGGCAGATACTTATGAGTGCCTTCGTGATACTATGAACGAAGAGATGCGCAATGTTTACCGTGTAGGTAATGATGACGGCACATATGACTCAAATGCTTGGAATGCTTTCGCAATTGCTTACCGTGCTGCGCAGAGCACCATGGCTCTTCCTATTAATAACAGTAACGGTTATGCCGATACAACAGTTGCAACACAGGCATCGGACCTTGCTACTGCTTATGAAGCTTTAAAGGCTTCAATGATCGTTGAAAAGGTTGATACAACCGAGCTTGAAGCATTAATGAATGAGATTTGGGGCTATTATCAGATTTTCACACCTGATACTTATAATGCCGCAATTGCCGCTGTTCAGGCAGCCGATACAGCCGTTTGGCAGTCGGTTTACGATAGTGATAACCCTGAAAATAATGTTGCAAACTTCGGTGTTGACTCAATGAAGCCAAACGCTTCTGATGAAGCAACTGCCCTTGTTCAGTCGCAGATAGATGCAATCAATGCTGCAAAGGCAAATCTTCGTGTATCTATGGATACAACATACGAGGTTGTCAATAATGTTTATTATTCAATGAATAATTTGACATCTATCTACTTTACTCTTAACAACAGCGACTATTCAAACTGGGCAACCTATGATGCTGCTTATAAAACTGCAATAGCATATACCGAAAAGGCGGCAACAACTGAATTTACCGATTTTGATACTCAGTTCCAGGAATACAAAGACGCTGTAACAGCTTTGTATAATGCCTATATCGGCTTGAAGATAGCTTTCACAAAAATTGCCGACGGTACTCTGGCAGGTACAGGTAGCGTTACATATTCCGAAGCTTCCTCTTCTAACTCGCTTAACGATAAGAATACTTGGGGTGTAACCTTTACTGCTCCTCAGGGTTCAATCGTTATCAGAACATCTCACGAAGCAAAATCTTATCCTTACGGTAAAGCCACAATCTTATTTGAGGCTACTCCTGACGGATATGACTCACATCTTGACAGTATCAATATTCAGGACCCTGACACTGCAACACAGGCTGCAGAAATCACAAGTAAATCCGGTTCTAACAGTGCAGCAATGAGCGACACTCAAAAAGCTACATATCCGGGTGGACTTACTGCTGCGGTAACAGGCTCTGACAGTAGCTCTACAACTGTATCATTAAAGAATATCGTAACATATTCAAAGCAGAATAACGGTCTTGCTTACTATGGTAAAACAGAGGACGGTACTGAGATTACCGAGCTTGGTTTTGATATTACAAATGCTTTAGGCACAACAAACGGTACAGACGGACCTGTAGGTACAATCGCTGCCCGTGCTAACAACAAGGCTAACGGCTCCGGTAAAGTAACTGCACAGGGTGATATGTGCATAGATGTTCCGGCAACACAAGTGCTTTCCATTGATCAGCTTGATGAGTCAACAATTCCAAGTGCTGTTACTTACAGCGTTACTACTAATGTCGGTGGTACATACTATTGGAAGCATATGCCTGTTGGTATACAGTATCATGGTTACGGTCATGTTAAGGCTGAATATACAACATCTGTAACAGTTATTGACCTTGCTAACCTCTTTACTCTTATCAATTACTGCGATACTATTATCGACAGCACTCCTTATACCGAAGCAAGCTGGAACGAATTCCAGAACTGGTTAAGAGCTGCTAAAGAGAATATTGATTTAACAAGCTCAACATCGCAGAACATTGTAGATAACTGTACAACCAAATATACACAGCTCTATACAGCATATAAGGGCCTTACCCTCAAGCCTGTTACTATCGCATTTGACTATTACAATGCAAACGGTGGCTTGTCAGGTTACACTATCAACGGTAAATACGGCGATTCACTTGCTGATTATGTTGACGAATTCAACGCAATTCAGCCGCCAACATATACTAAAGACGGTTACAGATATAAATTCCTTGAGTGGGAGCCTTTAAATGATTCACCTGCTCTTGATTTTGATAATCCTTATACTTTAACTGTTAATACTTCATATAAGGCTGTTTACACAAGTGAAGCTATTCCTGCTGATTTCACAGCTTATAATGCAAAGATTCAAGAGCTTCTCGGTATGATTACAGATAAAACCTACAGTGTAGATGCTCTTAATACTATTAACACTTATCTTTCAAGTCTTACCTATTATACAAAGACCGATGAAGAAAAAGCAGCAATGCTTTGGATTGACCATCAGTCAGTAATTAATGCAGAGATAACCGCTATTAACAGCTGGATTCTCAACTACTTCCCTGCGGCTTCAACGCTTGACCTTGATGCGGCTAATGCACAGCTTGAAGATGCAAAGACAAAGGTAGACCCTGATATATATGACGCATCAGCTGTTACATTACAGCTTTATCAGTCAGTTGATATTGTAGGCTCTGACATCACTGTTGACGGTATTGCTTTTGCAAATCAGACACAGCTTGATAAAGCTATTGATGCAGCAATCAGCTCAAGCAATCTTTCTATTATGAAGTATGATGTATATCTCAACGGCGAGCTTGTAGGTACATTTGATTACGGTACAACTCTTGAAGTTCACGGTGATAAGTCATATAATACTGATGCTAATACCGAAATTAATAAGGGTTCAACCAAGTATGCTTGGTATTATCAGTTCGAGTCACCGCAGGTTGCAAAGACCGCCTCTAAGTTTATGACAACAGCTCCTTCATTTGGCTTTATTGTAAAGGGTACAACCTGGCTTACAACTAAAGACGCTGTTGAAAATACAAGCGGTTATGTAGTTACATTTGTAAACGGTGTAACAGGTAAGATATTTGATATCGTTCATACCGATGCAAGCGGTAACTTTACAATGTCTTCAGCACCTAAGATGGCTTATTACACCTTTAATTCATTCAGCAACGGTGCTGCTGCTGGCGCACAGGATAGAGTTACTGCAGATACAACAATCGTAGCTAACTATGATGTTAACAGCATTGAAACCTATACAATCAATGTATGGTCAAGTATTATGTTCTCATGGACATATTACGGCGATCCTGAATGGACTGATACATATCAGTATAATGAGCGAGTTGAGCTTGACGGTGTTGATCTTAACGATAATTACCTTTGGAACAACGACTATCCTGCAGTATGGTGCGAATTATTCTACGACGAGGATACAGATACAACAACATACAGACCTTTGTATTATGGTTGTGACTATGTATTCTATGCTTGCAGAGATATTGACCTTGTTCCTCTTACCGCTGATGAGTTACTGTCATATGCAACAGACGGTATGAGCATTGATTATAGCGGATATGCTATGGACGATACTGGTAATGTTATCGGTACAACCGTTCAGAATGATATCATTAAGGTTTATGAC
>JBJEPL010000065.1:0-6490 GCA_051881215.1 Eubacterium sp.
TAAGAGGCAATACTCTTAAATATGTAAGCAGAGGCGGTTTAAAGCTTGAAAAAGCAATGAAGAGCTTTCCTATTGTTCTTGATAATAAAATTTGTATGGATGTTGGCGCTTCAACAGGAGGATTTACCGACTGTATGCTTATGAACGGAGCGGTTAAGGTTTATTCTGTTGATGTCGGATACGGTCAGCTTGCTTGGAACCTTAGAACAGACCCGCGTGTTATTAATCTTGAAAGAACAAATTTCAGATATGTAACGCAGGATAAGATACCCGATAAAATTGATTTTTCATCGGTTGATGTATCTTTCATTTCACTTAAGCATATTTTGCCCAAACTAAACGAGCTTCATAATGATAACGCTTCGGCTGTCTGCCTGATAAAGCCGCAGTTTGAAGCAGGAAGAGAAAAGGTTGGTAAAAAAGGCGTTGTAAGCGATATTTCAACACATTTGGAAGTTGTTGAAAGAATAATCAGCCTTTCACTTGAAAACGGCTTTTCGGTTTTGGGACTGGATTTTTCTCCGATTAAAGGTCCGGAGGGAAATATAGAATACTTAATATATTTGGTAAAAAGCAATGAACCGGTTGTTCTTGATACAGTTGATGCACAGTCGGTTGTTAATAAATCTCACGAGGAACTATTATGATTATTTCAGTATTTCCTAATTTAAATAATAACGGCGTTGAGGAACTTGCAAAAGAGGTTTTTGATGTTTTGTCAAGTCTTGATACAACCGTTTATGTTTCTGAAAAATATTCAGATGTTTTTTCAAAATGTAAGGTAAAATTCAAAGATGACAGCGAAATAATTAATCTTTGCGATATTGCAATAGCAATAGGCGGCGACGGTACAACGCTCAACATTGCCAAAGCCGCGTCAAAGCTTAACAAATTGGTTTTGGGCATCAATGCCGGAAGGCTTGGGTTTATGAGCGGACTTGAAAGGGACGAGCTTCATCTGCTTAAAAATGTTGTTGACGGCAATTATGAGATTGATGAAAGGCTGATGCTTAAAGCGGAGGTTATAACCGACGGCGAGGTTGTATCGGTGCATCATTGCCTTAATGACGCGGTTATTTCAAGAGGCAATTTTGCAAGGCTTATAGATGTTAAAATATCCTGCAACGGCAGAAATGTAAGCAATATGAGAGCCGACGGTGTTATAATATCAACTCCTACAGGCTCAACAGCGTATTCAATGGCCGCCGGAGGACCTGTTGTAAGTCCCGAGGCAAGCTGTATAATTGCCACGCCGATATGTCCTCATTCGCTTATGGACAGAAGTATAATTTTTTCAGCCGATAAAGAATTGCTTATAAACGCATACAATGACAAAAATAATTCTCCGGTACTGACAATTGACGGTGATGAAGCAATTATAATAAATCCGAATGATACGGTAAAGGTATCCGTTTCCGATTTAAAAACAAAGCTTATTAAGCTTAAACCTGAAAATTTTTATGAAATACTTAATAAAAAGATAATTGAAAGGAGAGCCTGATGAAAAAGAGGAGACACGCAAAAATTCTTGATATTATTAAATCAAATGAGATTGAAACCCAGGAGGAGCTTCAGGCGTATTTGTATGAATTCGGATTTGAGGTAACCCAAGCGACTATTTCAAGAGATATTAAGGAACTCCGTCTTGTTAAGGAGCTTTCTGATAACGGCAGATATATTTATTCTGTCGGTAAAAAAGCAGTTAACGAATCAATGAGAAGAGCAGGCGGAATTTTCAGTGAAGCTATTGTAAGCGTTGAATATGCGCTCAATACCGTTTGCATTAAATGTCTTTCCGGAATGGCAGTAGCAGTGTGTACTGCAATAGATTCAATGGAATGGACGGGTGTTGTCGGAACAATTTCGGGTGACGATACAATATTTGTTTTATGCAAAACAGAGGATTTTGCTAAAATTTTCACTATGAATATGGAGAAGATTTTAAATGTTAAAAACTCTTAATATAGAAAATATTGCCGTAATTGAAAAAACAACAGTTGATTTTTCAAAGGGCTTGAATGTACTTACAGGTGAAACAGGTGCAGGTAAATCAATAGTTGTTGATTCAATTAATGCTATTTTAGGAGAGAGAACCTCAAAGGAGCTTGTTCGCCATGGTGCAGATTCTGCATTTGTGAGCGCTTATTTTGAAGATATTTCAAATGAAGTTAACGACAAGCTTATTGATTTGGGAATTTCTCCGGAAGAGGACAATTCTCTTTTATTATCGAGAAAAATTACTTTTAACGGTAAATCAACCTGCAGGATTAACGGTAAAAATGCCACTGTTTCTATGCTTAAAGATATCGGATCTCTGCTTGTTAATATTCACGGACAGCACGACAGTCAGGCGCTTTTGAATCCTGATTATCAATATAAGTATATTGATATGCTTATTGATGACAGCAGTATTCTTGATGAATATAGAGATTCCTTTAAAAGATTTATAGCTGTCAGAAGAAAGCTAAAATCTCTGGCAGTTGATGAAAAGGATAAGGACAGACAGCTTGAAATCCTTGATTATCAGATTAAAGAGCTTGAGGACGCCGATATCAAAGTCGGCGAAAGAGATGAGCTATCAAAGAGAAAAGCGCTGATATCAAAAAGCGAAGCAATTACTGCTGCTTTGAACAGAACGCTTATGTCCCTTACGGGTGATGAAGAAATAAGCGGTACACAGGCTGCTGTTTTATCCGTTATCAATGATTTATCTCCGTTTGACGAAGCAAAGAGCATAACCGATACCTTCATTGATATCAGCGAAAAACTTGACTATGTAAGAGATAAAACCGAAGAGCTTATTTCGGAGATTGATTTTTATCCCGGAGAGCTTGAGGAGATTGAGGAAAGGCTTGATTTGCTTTACCGCCTTTCAAATAAATACGGTTCTACCGAAGAGGAAATGCTTTCATATTTGGAAACGGCAAGGCAAAAACGAAATTCAATTGTTTATTCGGACGAAGAGCTTGAGAACTTAAATAAGCAGTATGATTTGTTGTATGAAGAAACAGTAGAATTGGCTCAAAAGCTTTCAGAAATACGCCGTCAAACCGCTGATAAATTTGAAATGCAGGTAAAGCAGGAGCTTGAATTTCTTGACATGCCGAAGCTGAAATTTGTTGTAGAATTCAATAAGGGCAATCTTTCTTCAAGCGGATTTGATAAAATCGAATTTTTAATCTCAACAAACCCCGGAGAACTGCCGAAGCCGCTTGCTAAAATTGCATCGGGCGGAGAGCTTTCAAGAATAATGCTTGCAATTAAAAACATAATAGCGTACAATGATACAATCGGTACTTTGATATTTGATGAAATTGATACAGGTGTAAGCGGCAGAGCAAGCCAGAAAATCGGCTTAAAGCTTAAATCGGTTTCAAAAAATACGCAGGTTATTTGCGTTACTCATTCTGCGCAGATTGCATCAAATGCCGACGAGCATTTTTTGATTAAAAAGGAATTCACCGATAACAGTACATTTACAAGCGTTATGGCGCTTGATTTTGAAGCAAGAAAAAGAGAGCTTGCACGGATAATGGGCGGTCTTGACATAACCGATACATTATTATCATCTGCCGAAGAATTACTAATTTCTTCACAGAACAACTGATTATTACAAACTATATAATTTTTAGGAGAAGAAAAATGGGAGTATATGAAGATTTAAAAGAACGCGGTTTAATCGCTCAGGTAACCGACGAGGAGGAAATCAGAGAGCTGATAAATAACGGCAAAGCAGTTTTTTATATAGGCTTTGACCCGACTGCCGACAGCCTTCATGTAGGTCATTTTATGGCGCTTTGCCTTATGAAAAGATTACAGCTTGCCGGAAATAAGCCTATTGCTCTTATCGGCGGCGGTACTGCAATGATTGGTGACCCGAGCGGAAAAACTGATATGAGAAAAATGATGACGCCTGAAACAATTCAGCATAATTGTGAATGCTTCAAAAAGCAGATGTCAAAGTTTATTGATTTTTCCGACGATAAAGCCTTGATGGTAAATAATGCCGATTGGCTTCTTGATCTTAACTATGTTGATGTTCTGCGTGAGGTCGGTGCCTGCTTCAGCGTTAACAGAATGCTTTCAGCAGAATGTTATAAGCAGAGAATGGAAAGGGGACTTTCCTTCCTCGAATTCAATTATATGATTATGCAAAGCTATGACTTTTATACTTTATATCAAAAGTATGGCTGTAATCTTCAGTTTGGCGGCGATGATCAATGGTCTAATATGATCGGCGGTATCGAGCTTATCAGAAAAAAGCTTTCAAAAAATGCATCTGCAATGACAATCACTCTTCTGCTTAATTCAGAGGGCAAAAAAATGGGCAAAACCGAAAAAGGCGCAGTATGGCTTGATGCGGAAAAAACCTCTCCTTATGAATTTTATCAGTATTGGAGAAATGTTGATGATGCTGATGTTATAAAGTGTATGAAGCTTTTAACCTTTATACCTATGGAAACAATCAGAGAATACGAAAAGCTTGAGGGAGCCGAGCTTAATTCTGTTAAAGAAATTCTTGCCTTTGAATTAACTAAAATGATTCACGGCGAAGAAGAGGCGCAAAAGGCGCAGAATGCGGCAAAGGCTCTTTTTGCAGGCGGTGCCGATAATTCAAATATGCCTTCAACAGTTCTTACAGATGATGATTTTGAAAACGGCGAGATTACTGTTCTTGATATGATGCTCAAAGCAGGTATGATTAAGTCAAAGGGCGAGGGAAGGCGCCTTATTGACCAGGGCGGAGTAAGCGTTAATGATGAAAAAATCAGCGGTGCACTGACTGCTTTGAAGATTTCCGATTTTGACAATGATGTTATTGTTAAAAAGGGTAAAAAGGTATTTCATAAGTTTACAAAATAATTAAATTTTCCCCGACATTTTAACTGAATGCCGGGGATTTTTTTATTTACCTTTATTGATTAATTACAATATATGTGATAGACTAATAGCAATAATGTTTATTGGTGATAGTATGAGCGAAATTGAAAAGAAAATTAATGATTTAAGAAAACTGTTATGGTATCATTCCGACAGATATTATAATCAGGATTCACCTGAAATTGAGGATTATGAATATGATATGCTTATGAGAGAGCTTAAGGCGCTTGAAGAGCAATATCCCGAATTTGACAGCCCCGATTCTCCAACAAAAAAGGTTGGAGGAAAAGCTGACAATACCTTTGAAAGCGTTGTTCATTCCGTAAGAATGGAAAGCCTACAGGATGCTTTCAGCGAGGATGAAATATACGATTTTGAAAAAAGAGTAAGGGACGCAGTTGTTAATCCGCAATATGTTGTCGAGCCTAAAATTGACGGACTTTCCGTCAGCCTTGAATACAGAAACGGTGTATTTTTCAGAGGGTCAACACGCGGCGACGGAAATGTAGGCGAGGATGTCAGCGGTAATTTAAGAGTTATCCATAATATTCCGTTAAAGCTGAAAAAGCAGATACCTTATATCGAGGTACGCGGCGAGGTTTATATGCCTAAAAAGAGCTTTGAGAGAGTTGTTGACAGGCAGCTTCTTAATGATGAAAAGCCCTTTAAAAATCCGCGCAATGCCGCTGCAGGCTCATTAAGGCAAAAGGACAGCGCTGTTACCGCTTCGCGCGGTCTTGATATTTTTGTTTTTAATATTCAGCAGATTGAGGGAGTTGAGCTGTCATCTCACAAGCAATCTCTTGATTTCTTAAAGGAGCTTGGCTTTAACACAATTCCTTTTTATACAAAGGTTGACAGCATTGAAGATGCAATAACCGAAATTAAAAAAATCGGCGAAGAAAGAGGCAATCTTGAATTTGATATTGACGGAGCCGTAATTAAGGTCGACAGCTTTGATCACAGAGATATTCTCGGCTCAACATCAAAATTTCCCAAATGGGCAGTTGCTTTCAAATATCCACCGGAAGAAAAGCAGACAAAGCTGCTTGATATAGAAATAGGCGTAGGAAGAACAGGCGTATTAACGCCTACTGCTGTTCTTGAGAGCGTTCATCTTGCAGGAACTACCGTAAGCCGTGCTACGCTTCATAATCAGGATTTTATAAATGAAAAGGGTATTGCAATAGGTGATATTGTAACTGTCAGAAAAGCAGGGGATATTATTCCGGAGGTTAAATGCGTTAATGAGCATATCAGTAATGAAACATATAAATTCCCCGAAACCTGCCCTTCCTGCGGTGAAAGAGTGTTCAGAGATGACGACGAAGCGGCTATTAGATGTATTAATCCGGAATGTCCTGCTCAGCTTTTAAGAAATTTAATTCATTTTTGTTCAAGAGACGCAATGGATATTGAGGGATTGGGTCCTGCAATTATTGAAACCTTTGTTTCTGTCGGTTTAATTGAAAAGACATATGATATATTTAATCTTGATGCAGAGAAAATTGCCGAGCTTGACGGCTTTCAGGAAAAGAGCGCAGAAAATATTATTAATTCTGTCAACAGGTCAAAAGATAATGATTTATCAAGGCTGATATTTGCATTG
>JBJEPL010000066.1:0-6484 GCA_051881215.1 Eubacterium sp.
ATATATTATACAAAAATACAGATGTTTTTACAATAGTGCTAATTTTGAAAAGAGTAATTGCTGCTAATAAAATAAAAAACTGATTGCGTTTTTTGTTGTAAATCTAACCAAGAATATTCATATAAAAGCCGACCTTGAAATGAATAAGTCCGTAAAAATCGCACGATAGAAAAATACCTTATTATGTATAACAAAAATTAGGAGAGTTTCGTTCTTCATCAATATTTTTTTATGATACAAACTTTTTTACTCTTATAATATTTGTTACAGCTCGAAGCAGTTTCTTTTAAAAATAATAAAAATGAAAGTTTTTCAAAGTTTTTTTGCTAAAATTTTTCAATTGTAAAAACGAATATGCTTCATAAACTATACTTGCAAGAGCGAGGAGAATTGATTGTTTTAGCGATAAATCCTTTTTACTTTTGCAATAAACGGAAAAGGAGTGTATTAATATGTCAAGCAAGAATGTAGTTCCTGAGGCTAAAGAGGCTCTTAACAGATTTAAGATGGAAGCTGCTTCAGAAGTTGGTGTTAACCTTAAGCAGGGTTACAACGGTGACCTCACTTCAAAGCAGGCCGGTTCTGTAGGCGGTCAGATGGTTAAGAAAATGATCAAGGCTTACGAAGAAAGCATGAAATAATTAAGGCTTATTCTTTAGCCTGATTTTTTCCTGTTTTCAGGGCTGATGCCCGGCGTAAATCGCGTGATGCGATAAAAGAAGCCGTCCTTTTCGGGACGGCTTTGTTCTTTTTTATTATTGATAGAGATACGCGGATATACTGCCGTTTTCATCTAATACATAGATATAATCATCAACATAAGTACATCTTCGTGAATAATATACAGTGTTTTTTTCAAAAAACTCATTGGTGATATTTATATGATTATCATCTATTTCAAACACTAATGCGCCTGTTTTGAACTCTGACCAGCTATCGTTATACTGATAATAAGGAATTGCATAATAGCCCTTATCGGGATTAACAACAAGCGCCTTATGATTATACTGCGCATCGGAGGAGGCATTTTTTATAACCTTGCTGTCAAGCACCTTTGGTGATTCGCTGTTGCTTATATCAAAAAGCGCAAGCTTAATACCTTCGGTTGTAAAGCCGTCTTCGTCGCTCTCATATCCAATACCTAGAATAGTATTATCATCAACAGGAACAAGCAGACTTGAAAAGCCTGTAATTTTAACGCTACCCTGTATTTCGGGATTTTCGGGATTAGACAAATCAATTACAAACAGCGGATCGGTAAATTCATAAGTTATTACATATGCCTTATCCTTAATAAACCTCACTGCCTGAATACTCTCGTTCTTTGCAAATCCCGTAACCCTGCCGACGATTTTCAGGCTTTCATCAAGAACAAAAAGATTGTTTGACTCCTTTTCGTTAACAACAGTTGTTGAAGCAACTCTTAAATATCCGTCTTTTTCGTCTATGGAAAACTGATCATTAATATATCCGTCTATTTCCCCTGCAGCGGTGAATTTCATCTTTCCGTTATTAAGAGTAAGCTTAATTATCTGCGTTTTACTGTCATTTGCCGAAGCGTCGGCAACAACATCGCCGTATAAAAATTCAACGCTCTGATTATTGGTAACAAACATATTATCCTCATTGCAATATATATTATCTGCCGCGCCGAAAATAGCTTTTGGAAGCGTATTCATTTTGCCGCTACTGATATCAATAGAGCTTATTATTACATAGCTTGCAGTCTGCGGATTATCAACACAGGCAATATCAGTAGCGGATATCTTTTTTCTTTCACCGTTTGAAGCTCTGTAATAAGGAACGAAAAGCTCTTTATTATCGCTGTTAACATAATAATTTGAAACGACATAAAGCATATTGCCTATCATTCTTGAGGTGTTATAATATCCGCTTTGCTCAAAAGCATTTATTTGCTTCGGATTTTTCCTGTCGGAAATATCATAAATATATATTTTTGAATAATCAATGTTTATATTGCCCTTACATTCATATCCGCAGACATTTGCAACTAAAATATTGTTTAAAACATATATATCACAAACATACTCATTATCGTCGGCAAAGTCATTTATAACACAAACCGTCTCTGCTTTCTCTTTATCGGTCTTTATTATTTTTATTTCGGGTAAACTATTAGTATCTGTATAATTGTTTGAAGCAAAATAAATATACTCTCCGTCATTTTTTATTATATCACCCTCGTCTACCTCGTCCACCTGCTTATATGTTTGAGCATATGAGGAGGAGCCTGCGGAATCTGCTGTTGAATCAACCGCAGATTTCTCTTCCATATAACCGTAAAGAACGCGGTCTGCACTCTCATGAACCTTTATTTTTTTTACCGCCGTATTTATTTCTTCATAATCAGAAAATGTTTTAACAGCAGAAGAAGCCTCGTTTTCAATTACCTCGGGATTACTTTTCCAATTCGGATAGGCAACTGCCAAAGAGGTTATTAAAACAGCGAAGCACGCGGCAATGCTCACGGCAGCTTTTACGGTTTTCCTTGCTTTAAATTTAATTTTATTTTTACTCTCTGTATTACTTTCTAAAAGCCTTTTGACATTGGCTTCGTTAAGCTCATCGGGAAAACCTATATTTTCGCTGTCAAATCGGCTTTTGATAAAATCAAAGTTTTCCGTATCTTTCTTTTTCATCGACATCACTCCAAAAAGTTTTTCATTTTTGCAAGGCTTCTGCTCAATTTACTGCGCACCGAGCCGGGCGTCATACCCGTTATCTTTGCAATCTCTCTGCTCTTGAAGCCTGCAACTACAGCTAAAAGCACAATATCTTTTTCGTCGTCTTTTAATATACCGAGCGCCTGCTTAAGCTCTGTTGAAGTATAGTCATCCTCTGTCGACAGGGCGGCATCATTATTAAAATCATCAATGCTTTCGCTTTGCCTTTGCTGTATTTGATTTTTGATGATGGCATTACACGCGCAGTAAAGAATTCTGAAAATCCATGAGCAAAAAGCATCGGGATTTCTTAAATTCCTTATTTGTGCAAAGGCGCTTACAATGCAATCCTGCACTGCGTCCTTTGCGTCCTCTTCGTTTTTCAAACGGTAAAAGGCATAGTGATACAGCTTTCCCTTATACAAAGAGTATAGTTCGCAAAAAGCATCTTTATCACCGTTTTTAGCCGAAATAATCAATTGCTTATCCGGCATTGCCACCACCTCTTTTCTGACGCCGTCATAATACAAGTATAAAAAATATGCTAAAGTGTTGCAATAAAATTAAAGAGCATCAAACGATGCTCTTTAATCAAATAGATCATTCGGCTCTATTTTAAACACTTCGCAAAATGCTTTTATCTCGATATCAGTAATAAATCTTTTGCCGCATTCTATTCTCTGAATTGCGTTTTTATCAATATCAATACCTATAAGCTGTAATTTATCAGCAAGCTGCCTTTGACTGCATTTAGGACTCATACTCATTCTAAATCGAGCAATTTTCTCGCCGCATAAATTATTTCTTGCTTCATTCTTGTTTTTAAACATATCAAATCCTCTTTTGACATTTAGTGCTTGTCAACAAGAATATTTTATGCTATAATTGCCTTGTATATTGACATTCAGTGAATGTCAATATGTGTATTATATGATTTAAAGGAGAAAAAATGATGAAAAAGGTTTTAAGTTTACTTTTATCAGTTGTAATGCTGTTTAGTATTACGGCAGGTATTGACCTATCTGCTTATGCCACTACAAAAACGGGAAAATGTGGGGATAATGTTTTCTATTCGTTTAATACAAAAACGGGAAAACTTACTCTATCAGGCAGTGGTAAAATGAAAAACTATACATATGACGGATTAAATGGCTCTAAAGCTCCGTGGTATTCATATTCTTCATCAATAAAAACAGTTACAATAGGTAATAAAATTACAAGTATTGGTTCTGCATCTTTTTTTGAGTGTGATAATATGAAGAGTGTTTCTATTCCAAACAGTATTACTTCAATTGGAACAGATGCATTTTATTGGTGTGTTAGTTTGAAAATTAGTTCTTTACCTAATAGTGTTACAAGTATTGGTGAACATGCTTTTTTTGATGTTACTTTTACTAAATTGAATATTCCCGAAAAGATGACAAATATTAGTCATGGTGCTTTTTCCGGTTGCAAAGTTTCAGAAATTACAATTCCCAAAACAGTTTCCTCAATTTCTACTCATGCATTTAGTTTTATATCTAATTTAAAAACTGTTGTAATTGAAAACGGAACTAAAAAAATTAACAGTTGGGCATTTTCTGATTGCAACAATTTACAAACTATCACTATTCCTAAAAGTGTTACTTCAATTGGAAGAAATCCTTTTGGTGAAGAAGGAACTTTCGATAATTTAAGAATAATAGGTTATCCTAATTCATATGCGAATAATTATGCTGAAAAACATAATATTCCTTTTTCCGAATATACGAAAATTTCACTTTCTTCATCTTCTTTTGTTTATGATGGCAAAGCTAAAAAGCCTACTGTAACAGTTAAGGATAGCAACAGTAAAAAAATACCTACAAGTAATTATACAGTTACATATCAAAGTGGCAGAAAAAAAGTCGGTACATATACAGTAAAAATAACACTTAAGGGAAAATATGAAAATACAGTTACAAAAACCTTTACAATCAAGCCTAAAGCCACAAGCATTTCAAGTATAAGCGCTAAATCAAAGGGCTTTACTGTTAAGTGGAAGAAGCTTACAACCCAAACAACAGGCTATCAGATTCAGTACAGCACAAGCAGTAAATTTACAAACGCAAAGACCGTAACCGTATCAAAGAACACTACAACATCAAAAACAATCTCAAACCTCAAGAGTAAGAAAAAGTACTATGTTCGTGTTCGTACCTACAAAACCGTAGACGGTAAGAAGATTTATTCTGCTTGGTCAAAGGCTAAAACTGTTACAACTAAAAAATAAAATATCTATTACAAAAAAATAACACCGAAGAAAATTCTTCTTCGGTGTTATTTTTATTTGGTTTTTCTCAATTCAGCGAAGAAATCGGAAAGCATCTGCGAGCATTCCTGCTCCATTACTCCGCCGATAATCTCCGGCTTATGGTTATATGCAATTGCATTGAAATCGGCAACAGAGCCGAAGGAGCCTGCTTTTTTATCGTATGCACCGAAAACAACCCTTTTAATTCTTGAATTGATAATCGCACCGGCGCACATAGGGCACGGCTCAAGCGTTACATATATATCGCATTGCCAAAGCCGCCAGCCACCGAGCTTTTTACAGGCATTATTTATTGCCTCAAGCTCCGCATGATAAAGAGCATTTTTGCCAAGCTCACGCCTGTTTCTTCCCGTTGCAACAATTTCATTATCCTTAACGACAACGGCGCCCACAGGAACCTCGCCCTCAAGAGCGCTGATTTTTGCAAGCTCCATTGCCTTTTTCATAAAAGCTTCATTCATATCAAATTTTTTTAACAGTAGTAGCCGTGAAAATAATAAGAATTATAAACGGAACTATCATACCCGTGCAATAAAAGCAGACAAACTTCTGCGCCGCAGTAAGCAGTACAGAATTTTTTTCTGTTCTGAAAGCGAACTCCTTTTTAAACAAAAGATAAATAGTGGAAATTACGCCTGCTGCAAGCCAGAAAATATAAAATACAACAACTATATTCTCTGAAGGCTCGGTGCCGACAGCATACTTTACTATTGATTGAACTGCCGACATTCCGTTATTAAGTGCATGGATAAATATTGCCGGATAAATACTGTCTGTTTTAATGGTAACAAATGCAAGAATAACGCCTATAATAAATGCAAAAACAAATTGAATTACATTGCCGTGAAGCAATCCGAAAACAACGCTGACTGCAAAAACAGCAAAGCTCTTGCCGTATTTTCTTAAAAGCTGAAGAGAACAACAGCGCATAGCAAGCTCCTCGCACACGGCAGGAACCACGGCAGTTGAAATAAGACAGCTTATACAGGAAAGAACGGAATCCGGCTCAAGCAATTCAGATTGAGTAAGCTGATAGCCGAATACATTTTTAACAAACAATATTAAAAAGGAGACCAAAAAATTTGCTATGACACAGCATGCCATACCGAAAGAAATCCATGCAAAAGCCTTTTTGGCGGAAATATTTTTGCTCGGTATAACAGGCGAAGCAAACCTTTTTCGGTTAAACAATGCCATTAAAGCAAAAGGCAGAGCAACCGAAAACATTGAAACCCCTATCATATTAAAGCAATCCTGAAACAGCGGGTTTGTTTTATACAAATCATAAGTATCAGTAGCCACCATAATCCAGCTTGCAACAGACTGAAACAAGATATAACAGACTATAGCGGTTCCCATTGACAGGCTGATTGTTATAAGCTCTCTTTTCTGCGATTTTACAGCTTGCTCGTAAGCAAACCTTTTTCTAATCTCTTCATCAGCATCAGCACTACGCCCAAAAGGGTTATAATAGTATTGAGGCATTTTATCAGTCCTTTGTTTCTTC
>JBJEPL010000067.1:0-25203 GCA_051881215.1 Eubacterium sp.
TTGTGATACCACGCTCTCTCTCTTCAGGAGCCTTATCGATATCTGCATAGTCCTCAAACTTTGCATAGCCCTTATTAGCGAGATACTTTGTGATAGCAGCAGTAAGTGTTGTTTTACCGTGGTCAACGTGACCGATTGTACCAATGTTTACATGTGGCTTGGTACGATTAAAATGTTCTTTTGCCATTGGAATTTCCTCCTTAAAATTTTACAATAGTAAAAATTGTCATAGATATTCTATCAAATACATATCAAAATATCAAGACTTTTTTTATAATTTATAATTCAATTAGTCTTTTTTAGCTCTTTCGCTGATAATTGATTCAGAAATTGACTTAGGAACAGGCTCATAACCATCCGGCTCCATTGTATACTGTCCGCGGCCCTGTGTTTTAGAACGAAGGTCGTTAACATAACCGAACATTTCCGAAAGAGGTACTCTTGCATTAACCTGCTTTGCACCTGCTCTGTCCTCCATACCCTGAATCTGTCCGCGGCGTGAGTTAAGGTCGCCGATAACATCGCCCATATATTCTTCCGGAACGATTACAACAACCTTCATCATAGGCTCAAGGATAATAGGATTTGCTCCCTTTGCTGCATCCTTGAATGCCATTGAACCTGCAATCTTAAATGCCATTTCAGATGAGTCAACCTCGTGGTAAGAACCATCATAAAGCTCTACTCTTACATCAACTACATTGTAGCCTGCAAGAATACCGCTCTTCATAGCACCCTGGATACCTGCGTCAACAGCAGGAATATACTCTTTAGGAATAGCACCGCCGACGATCTGGTTAACGAATTCATAGCCCTTGCCGATTCCTTTTTCATCAACATTAGGCATAATACGGATTTTAACATGACCGTACTGACCGCTACCACCGGACTGTCTCTTATACTTAAGGTCTGACTGGCCGTTGCCCTGAATTGTTTCTTTATAAGCAACCTGAGGTGCGCCGACATTAGCCTCAACCTTAAATTCACGAAGAAGACGGTCAACGATAATCTCAAGGTGAAGCTCACCCATACCTGCGATAATGGTCTGACCTGTTTCTTCATCTGTATATGCTTTAAAAGTAGGGTCCTCTTCAGCAAGCTTTGAAAGAGCAATACCCATCTTTTCCTGACCTGCTTTTGTTTTAGGCTCAATAGCAACACGGATAACAGGATCAGGGAAATTCATTGATTCAAGAATGATTGGATGAGACTCGTCGCAAAGAGTATCACCTGTTGTTGTATTCTTAAGACCTACTGCAGCAGCGATATCACCTGCATAGCAGCAAGGGATATCCTCTCTGTGGTTAGCGTGCATCTGAAGAATACGGCCCATTCTTTCCTTCTGACCTTTTACTGAATTGTAGCAAGGGGTACCTGCTTCAATAACACCGGAATATACGCGGAAGAAGCAAATCTTACCAACGAACGGGTCTGTTGCAATCTTGAAAGCAAGAGCTGCAAAAGGCTCGTCATCAGATGAATGACGGAATTCCTCTTCATCTGTATTAGGATTTGTTCCCTTGATTGATTCAACATCAGTAGGAGCAGGCATATAATCAACAACTGCATCAAGCAATGGCTGAACGCCCATATTACGGTAAGCTGTACCGCAGCATACAGGAACCATATCGTTTGCAATGGTTGACTTACGGATAACCCTCTTGATTTCATCAACAGTGATGGCATCCTCGCCCTCTTCAAAGTACTTCTCCATAAGCTCCTCATCCTGCTCTGCAACATGCTCGATGAGCTCGGTTCTGTACTGTGCAGCTAATTCCTGCATATCCTCAGGGATTTCCTGAATTTCAAATTTCATACCCTTTTCTTTATCAGGGTCAATATAAATAATAGCGTGATTTTCTACAAGATCAATAATACCCTTAAATGTATCCTCGCTGCCGATAGGAAGCTGGATAGGAAGAGCATTACATTTGAAACGGTCTTTAACCATTCCCAATGCTCTGTAGAAATCTGCACCCATAATATCCATTTTGTTTACAAAAATCATTCTGGGTACATTATAATCATCAGCCTGACGCCATACGGTTTCAGACTGCGGCTCAACACCGCCCTTTGCACAAAGAACAGTAACAGAGCCGTCAAGTACACGAAGAGAACGCTGAACTTCTACTGTAAAGTCAACGTGTCCCGGTGTATCAATAATATTGATTCTATGGTCTTTCCAGAAGCAAGTTGTTGCAGCAGATGTGATAGTAATACCACGCTCCTGCTCCTGCTCCATCCAGTCCATTGTTGCAGCACCGTCATGAGTTTCACCGATTTTATGGTTGATACCTGTGTAATACAGGATACGCTCGGTTGTAGTGGTTTTACCTGCATCAATATGAGCCATAATACCAATATTTCTTGTCATTTCAAGAGATACTTTTCTTGGCATAATATCCTCCTATTAATATCTGAAATGAGCAAATGCTTTGTTTGCTTCTGCCATCTTGTGTGTATCGTCGCACTTTTTAACTGCGCCGCCTGTTTTATTAACAGCGTCCATAATTTCAGCAGCAAGACGCTCCTTCATAGTTCTCTCTGAACGCTGACGGGCGTAGAGAGTAATCCAACGCAGACCGAGAGTCTGGCGTCTTTCAGGACGAACCTCAAGAGGTACCTGGTAAGTAGCACCACCGATACGGCGAGCTTTTACCTCAAGTAAAGGCATTACATTCTCCATAGCTGCTTCAAATGTCTCTAATGGATCGTTGCCTGTTTTTTCTTTAACAATGTCAAATGCGCCGTAAACGATCTTCTGAGCAACACCCTTTTTACCATCAAGCATAATGTTGTTGATCAGTCTTGTAACAAGCTTTGAGTTGTACAATGGATCAGGTAATACGTCACGCTTAGCGATTTGGCCTCTTCTTGGCATCTTCGCTTCCCTCCTTCATAATTATTAATGAGTTCATAGGTACTCGGTTTTCCCGTGGAGTCAACAAAAGGTCATATACGCTTTATATATAGGTATATAAACTATTGTTTTCCAAAAGAATTAAATTTCGGCTTACTTCTTAGCAGCCTTAGGTCTTTTAGCACCGTACTTTGAACGGCTCTGCATTCTGCCGTTTACGCCCTGTGTATCAAGTGTACCGCGGATGATGTGGTAACGAACACCGGGAAGATCCTTAACACGGCCGCCGCGGATCATAACAACAGAGTGTTCCTGAAGGTTATGACCTACGCCCGGAATATAAGCAGAAACTTCAATTCCGTTTGTAAGACGAACTCTGGCAATCTTACGAAGCGCTGAATTAGGCTTTTTAGGAGTTGCTGTCTTAACTGCTGTGCAAACGCCGCGCTTTTGAGGAGAATTGTTATCTGTCATAACATTCTTCTTTGTGTTAAGTCCCTTAAGAAGTGCAGGTGCTTTTGCCTTTTTCTCTACGGTCTTACGACCTGTTCTTACGAGCTGATTAAAGGTAGGCAATAGTTTATCTCCTTTCATAAAATATTTTATACGCAATGTGCGTATAAATCATACATCAAAAAATTTTTTTAATGTATCATTTAAAAGCACATCCCGGGGCGGAGAGAATCTCCGCCCCAAAATATTGTGTTTTTCAACAAATAATTACATAAATCATTGTATAATTTAACCAAAGTTATTATCACACGATTTAGCATTATATCACTCTGACATAGTGTTTGTCAAGAGTTCCTGAAGCTGTTCGAGATTCAAAATTTCTTCACTGCTCTCTGCAGAGAAATAACTCGGAACAACATCAACCTTTTTAAATACATTCATACCTGTACCTGCAGGAACGAGCTTACCGATGATAACATTTTCCTTAAGACCGATAAGCGGATCGGTCTTGCCCTTGATGGCAGCGTCGGTAAGAACCCTTGTTGTTTCCTGGAAGGAAGCGGCTGAAAGGAAGGAATCCGTAGCAAGCGATGCCTTTGTAATACCCATAAGAAGCGGAATGTATGTTGCATGCTTGAGGTTTGCTTCGCCTGCTTTTATTCTTTCATCAATAATGTCGTTAGCCTCGGCAACGGCTGAAACATCAACCATAGTCCCTGATACAAGATCTGTATCTCCTGCGTCATCAACAGTACACTTCTTAAGCATCTGACGGACAATAACCTCAATATGCTTATCGTTGATATCAACACCCTGCGTACGGTAAGCAAACTGTACCTCTTTAATAAGGTAGTTATAAACAGCCTCTTCGCCGAGAATAGCAAGAACATCATGAGGATTTACTGCACCGAGAGTAAGCTCTGTACCCTTTTGGATATGCGCACCCTCAACAATATTATCGCAAAGGCGGGCACCGTAAGGAATAAGATATTTTTTCTCTTCTGCTGTTTCACTGTTGAAAACAACAACATGACGGCTCTTTTTGATTTCTTCAAATCTTACATCGCCCTCAATTTCGGAGAGGATTGCAAGCTGCTTTGGCTTTCTTGCCTCAAAGAGCTCCTCAACACGAGGAAGACCCTGCGTGATATCTGCGCCGCCGGCAACACCGCCGGTATGGAAGGTTCTCATTGTAAGCTGTGTACCCGGCTCACCGATTGACTGTGCGGCAATAATGCCAACTGCCTCGCCGACCTGAACAGGCTCGTTGAAGGCAAGGTTTGCACCGTAGCACTTGCGGCATACGCCGTGGCGTGATTTACAGGTAATAAGAGAACGGATTTTAACAGATTCTATTCCGGCGTCAACAATGCGTTTAGCATCATCTGCTGTCATCATTCTGTCTGTTTCCATAATAACCTCGCCGGTATTAGGGTCAACAACAGGATCAACAACATATCTTCCGGTAAGTCTTTCTTCAAGAGGCTCAAGAACACGGTTGCCGTCCATTATCTTTGATACAACAATACCCTCATGGCATCCGCAGTCATCATCACGGATAATAACATCCTGCGAAACATCAACAAGTCTTCTTGTAAGGTAACCGGAGTCGGCTGTACGAAGAGCGGTATCGGCAAGACCCTTACGGGCACCACGGGAAGAAATGAAGTATTCGAGAATATTAAGACCCTCACGGTAGTTAGCACGGATAGGAACCTCGATTGTCTTACCTGCTGTATTTGCGATAAGACCTCTCATACCTGCAAGCTGACGAAGCTGTGATGTGCTACCACGGGCACCGGAGTCAACCATCATATGAATAGGGTTGTGAGCGCCGTCGAAGTTACTTGTAAGCTCGTTTGAAACCTTATTTGTACAATCCTCCCAAGCCTTGATAACTGCTGAAGAACGCTCTTCATTAGTAATAAGACCGTAGTTATAGTTATATGTGATTTCATCAACCTTTTTCTCTGCTTCGGCAAGGAAATCCTTTTTCTTTTCGGGAATGAGCGCATCTATAACGGCAACGGTCGTACCCGAAACGGTTGAATATTTATATCCCTGCGCTTTAAGCTCATCAAGAACCTTTGAAGCAATTGAAACGCCGTGAACATTGATACATTTTTCTGCAATCTGACCGAGCTGCTTTTTCTTAACTACGAAAGAAACCTCAAGCTCAAACTCATTATCGGGATTTGTTCTGTCAACAAAGCCGAGATCCTGCGGAACAGGCTTGTTAAATATAACTCTGCCGATTGTTGTTTTAACAAGCTTTGATTTCTTAACTCCGTCAATCTCTTTGGTGAAGCGGATAAGGCACTCTGAATGAAGGCCGAGAGAGCCTTCAAGATATGCCATCATAGCTTCGTCCTCATCACGGTAAATGTTATATTTTGTGATTTCTTCACCGTTTATAACCTCGGTATGAGGACAGCCCGGCTCACCGTCTTTAATCATAGTAAGATAGTATGAACCGATAACCATATCCTGTGTAGGAACAGCAACAGGCTTACCGTCTGACGGCTTTAAGAGGTTATTTGCAGCAAGCATAAGCATTCTTGCCTCTGCCTGCGCCTCTGCCGAAAGAGGAACATGGACAGCCATCTGATCGCCGTCGAAGTCGGCGTTAAACGCTGTACATGCAAGAGGATGAAGCTTAATAGCTCTGCCCTCTACAAGAACAGGCTCAAATGCCTGAATACCGAGTCTGTGAAGAGTAGGAGCACGGTTGGGCATTACAGGGTGATCTTTGATAACAACCTCAAGACAATCCCATACGGCAGGATTATTTGCTCTCTCAACCATTTTTCTTGCTGATTTAATATTTGAAGCAACGCCTGTTTCAACAAGTCTCTTCATAACAAAAGGCTTGAACAGCTCGATTGCCATTTCTTTAGGAAGACCGCACTGGTGCATTTTAAGCTCCGGTCCTACAACGATAACCGAACGGCCTGAATAGTCAACACGCTTACCGAGAAGGTTCTGACGGAAACGGCCCTGCTTACCCTTAAGCATATCGGAAAGAGATTTAAGAGGTCTGTTATTCGGACCTGTTACAGGTCTGCCGCGGCGTCCGTTATCAATAAGGGCGTCAACAGATTCCTGAAGCATTCTCTTTTCGTTGCGTACGATGATATCCGGAGCACCGAGCTCAAGCAATCTCTTTAAGCGGTTATTACGGTTAATAACTCTTCTGTAGAGGTCGTTAAGGTCCGATGTAGCAAATCTGCCGCCGTCAAGCTGTACCATAGGGCGGATATCCGGAGGGATTACAGGAATTACATCGAGAATCATCCACTCAAGCTTATTGCCGCTGTTATAGAAGGCCTCGACAACATCAAGCCTTTTAAGCAGGCGAACTCTCTTCTGACCTGTTGCGCCTTCAAGCTCTGCAGTAAGCTCGTCGCGAAGCTGGGCAACATCTATACCCTGAAGAAGCTCCTTAATAGCCTCTGCGCCCATTCCTGCTTTGAAGTCGTCCTCATATCTTTCTCTCATCTCTGCATATTCTTTTTCATTGAGAATCTGCATTTTTTCAAGAGGTGTATCTCCCGGGTCCGTTACAATATAAAGTGCAAAATAAAGCACCTTTTCAAGATATCTTGGGCTGATATCAAGGACAAGACCCAAACGGCTCGGAATACCCTTAAAATACCATATATGGGATACCGGAGCTGCAAGCTCGATATGACCCATTCTTTCACGGCGGACCTTTGAGCGTGTTATTTCAACACCGCAACGCTCGCAGACCTTGCCTTTATAGCGGACTCTTTTATATTTACCGCAATGGCATTCCCAATCCTTTGTAGGACCGAAAATTCTTTCACAGTAAAGGCCGTCACGCTCCGGCTTAAGAGTTCTGTAATTTATTGTTTCAGGCTTTGTTACCTCGCCGTAAGACCACTTACGGATTTGTTCGGGTGACGCAAGTCCGATTTTTATTGAACTGAATTCATTTTGATAATTATTATCCATTTGGAAGCACTCCTTTTTTATTTTTAATTGCGGAAGTCGTATTCAGATTATTCTTCGTCGTCGTAATCATTGCCGTAATCATCAGCAAATAAATCCGAAAAAGCATCTGACTGACCTGCTTCCTCGCTTTCGCCGTCTGCATCAACAACTCCGTAGCCTTCCTGACCCTCAAAGTCATTTACCTCGGTGAAAGCATGTTCATCAATTGGCTGAATACCTGCGTCATCGTCAAGATCCTGCTTAAGCTCAACCTCATTACCGTCGGCATCAAGAACCTTAGTATCAAGGCCGAGAGCCTGAAGCTCTTTAAAGAGAACCTTAAATGATTCAGGAGTTCCTGCTGTAGGAATATTTTCGCCCTTAACGATTGCCTCGTAGGTGCGAACCCTACCCACAACATCATCTGATTTGATTGTTATAATTTCCTGAAGCGTATAAGCTGCGCCGTAAGCCTCAAGAGCCCAAACCTCCATTTCGCCGAAACGCTGTCCGCCGAACTGGGCTTTACCGCCGAGAGGCTGCTGCGTTACAAGGCTGTAAGGACCTGTTGAACGGGCGTGAATCTTATCGTCAACAAGGTGGTGGAGCTTAAGAAAGTACATATAACCTACTGTAATACGGTTATCAAACTTTTCGCCTGTTCTTCCGTCGATAAGCTCTGTTTTACCGTCAAACACCTTATTGCCGTTTTCATCGATATAGTAACCGATGTCGGCAAGCTCAAGGCAATCACGGATATCCTGCTCGTGAGCACCGTCGAATACAGGAGTCATCATTTTCCAGCCGAGAGCCATTGCGGCATAGCCGAGGTGAACCTCAAGCACCTGTCCGATATTCATACGGGAAGGAACGCCGAGAGGGTTGAGAACGATATCCAAAGGTCTGCCGTCAGGAAGGAAAGGCATATCCTCTTGAGGAAGAATTCTTGAAACAACGCCCTTATTACCGTGGCGGCCTGCCATTTTATCGCCGACCTGAATCTTACGCTTTTGAGCGATATAAACTCTTACAACCTTATTTACTCCCGGTGAAAGCTCGTCGCTGTTTGCACGGGTGAACACCTTAACATCAACAACAATACCGTATTCGCCGTGAGGAACACGCATTGAGGTATCTCTTACCTCTCTTGCCTTTTCACCGAAAATTGCACGAAGAAGTCTTTCCTCTGCCGTAAGCTCTGTTTCTCCTTTAGGAGTAACCTTACCTACAAGGATATCACCGGAGTGAACCTCTGCGCCTATACGGATAATACCGTCAGCGTCGAGATCTCTTAATGCGTCCTCACCGACATTAGGTATATCTCTTGTAATTTCTTCAGGGCCGAGCTTGGTATCTCTTGCTTCAACCTCGTGCTCTTCAATATGAATAGATGTATAAACATCATCTCTTACAATTTTTTCATTAATGAGAACAGCGTCCTCGTAGTTATAGCCCTCCCAAGTCATAAATCCGATAAGGGCATTTTTACCGAGTGAAATTTCGCCGTTGCAGGTTGCAGGACCGTCGGCAATTACCTGACCCTCTTCAACCGACTGATGAAGAGAAACGATAGGGCGCTGGTTAATACATGTGCCCTGGTTGGAGCCGGAGAACTTAATAAGCTCGTATCTGTCAACCTCGCCTGGTTTAACTGTAATTTCAATGGAGTCTGCGTCAACAGCGGTTACCTTACCTGCGCGCTTTGCAATAACAACAACGCCTGAATCATAGGCAGCCTTGTACTCCATACCTGTACCTACAACAGGAGCAACTGTCTTAAGAAGAGGTACCGCCTGACGCTGCATGTTAGCACCCATAAGAGCACGGTTAGCGTCATCGTTTTCAAGGAACGGAATCATTGCAGTAGCAACGGATACAACCATTTTAGGCGATACATCCATATAATCCACCTTTTCGGGAGGGAAGGTAAGGAATTCATCGCGGTAACGGCAGGTAACCTTCTTATTGGCAAATCTGCCCTGCTCATCAAGAGGCTCATTTGCCTGAGCAACAACATAATTATCCTCGACATCGGCAGTCATATAAACTACCTCGTCTGTAACAACTCCTGTTTCCTTATCAACCTTACGGTAAGGAGCCTCAATAAAGCCGTATTCGTTAAGACGGCTGTAGCAGGCAAGATACGAAATAAGACCGATATTAGGACCTTCAGGTGTTTCAATAGGACACATTCTTCCGTAATGTGTATAGTGAACATCTCGAACCTCGAAGCCTGCACGGTCTCTTGAAAGACCGCCGGGACCGAGAGCTGAAAGCCTTCTCTTATGAGTAAGCTCTGCAAGCGGGTTATTCTGGTCCATAAACTGTGAAAGAGGAGATGAACCGAAAAATTCTTTGATAGCGGCAACAACAGGTCTTATATTAATGAGCGCCTGCGGAGTGATTGCGCCCTCGTCGTCCTGCGCCTGAAGAGTCATTCTTTCACGGATAACTCTTTCCATTCTGGTAAATCCGATTCTGAACTGGTTTTGAAGCAGCTCGCCTACGGCACGGATTCTTCTGTTTCCGAGATGGTCGATATCATCAAGTGAACCAACGCCGAATGCCAAATTAATCAAATACGATACAGTAGCAAAAATATCGTCTACTATAATATGTTTAGGAATAAGGTCATCCTGCCTTAATTCAATTTCTTCTTTAAGAGCTGCCTCATCATCGCCGCACTTTTCGAGTATTTCGGAAAGGACTCTGTATGATACCTTCTCTTTAATTCCGAGAGGCTTGCAGTCAAAGTCAACATATTTGTTTATGTCAACCATACCGTTTGAAACGATTTTGATTTCCCTGCCGTCAACATCAATAAATGCAAACATAACACCTGCATTTTCAATTTCGAGAGCTTTTTCCTTGGAAATCTTTTCTCCGGCATCGGCGAGAAATTCGCCTTGAGGAGAAATAATCGGCTGTGAAAGAACCTGATTTTCAAGCCTGTCGCTTATAGCAAGCTTTTTGTTATATTTATATCTGCCGACTCTTGAAAGGTCGTAACGGTGTGCGTCGAAGAACAAGCCGTCAAGGTGAGTCTGTGCAGTTTCAAGAGTAGGAGGCTCGCCCGGACGAAGCTTTTTATAAACCTCAAGCAGTGCCTCTTCCTGATTTTTTGTAGTATCCTTTTCGATTGTAGCCTCAATTCTTTCGTCATCGCCGAAGAAATCACGGATTTCCTGGTCGGTACCGAGACCTAATGCACGAAGAAAAGTGGTAATGTAAATTTTTCTGTTTTTATCTATGCGGACATAGAATATATCGTTTGCGTCCGTTTCATATTCAAGCCATGCACCTCTGTTGGGAATTACGGTGTTTGTAAATAATTCCTTACCGGTTTTGTCATGGTCCATATGATAATAGACGCCCGGAGAACGAACGAGCTGGGAAACAATACATCTCTCTGCACCGTTGATGACAAATGTACCTGCGTCTGTCATAAGAGGAAAATCGCCCATAAATACGGTGTTTTCCTTAACCTCTCCTGTTTCTTTATTAACAAGACGGGCTCTGACCTTTAAAGGCTTTGCATAGGTTACATCCCTCGCCTTGCATTGAGCAATAGAATATTTAGGCTCCTCATCCATCGAATAGTCAATGAAATCAAGCACAAGATTTCCTGTGTAGTCGGTAATAGAGCCGATGTCCTTGAACACCTCTTGAAGACCTTCATCAAGAAACCATTGGTAAGAGTGCTTTTGCACCTCAATAAGATTAGGCATCTGCATAACCTCATTGATTTTTGCAAAGCTCTTTCGTGTGGTTGTACCAAGCTGTACATCTTTCACATTTACCATAAGAGTCACTCCAATCGTAGTATTTTTATAAAACGGGAAATCAATTTTGAACACAAAAATTGTAAACTTTTTGTGTCCGTACACGGAACGAAAAATCCCATATACGCATAAATTTCCATTTTAAGGTTGCTATATAATATAAACTAAAGAAAAGCGTATGTCAATATTTTTTTTGGTGAATTTTTCACAAACCCAAAAACTTTTTAATACACGGCTCCGTGTGTTTTAAAAAAGTGCCTTTTTTGTTGCAAAATATCTTACATAAAAAGATGCTCTTTTCATTGATTTAATACTTATGTTTTGATATAATACCATCGGGTGAATTCTATGAAAAACGCAAAAGGCATCATCGCCTCAATTTTGGCTTTAGTAATGATTGCTTCATTATTCTCCGGCTGCTCGTCGAAATCGGAAATAATGGATTTCATATATCCCTTTTCGGGAAACATTGTAAGCTTTGATCCGCAAATCTCCTCTACCTCCGATGAATTTCTCATCATTGAAAACTGCTTTGAAGGTCTTGTAAGAGTAAACGATGACGGCTCGGTTCAGCCTGCAACGGCAGAGAGCTGGGATATAAGTGATGACGGATTAACATATACTTTTAATTTGCGCAAGGGTGCAAAATGGCATATTGAAGAGGAAAGCAAAGTTCAGGAGCTTATGGGAAATGACTTTAATCCCGACATTACTGCAAACGATTTTGTTTTTGCATTGAGAAGAGCCGCCGATAAAGCAACGCAAAGCCCTTTGTATTCTTCAATATCAAACATTGTAAACGCTTCAAAAATACATTCCGGCGAAATGAGCACAAGCAAGCTCGGTGTTAAAGCGGTAGATACATATACGCTTGAAATTAAGCTGAAATCCCCTGACAGCGGATTTTTAAACACGCTGTCAACCGCTGTTGCCATGCCGTGCAACGAAGAATTTTTTAATGCCACCGGCGGAAGATACGGTCTCGGTCTTGACTACACAATATTCAACGGTCAGTTTTATGTAAGCTCTATTCTTGAAGCGTCATATATTTTGAAGAGAAACGACCAATATACGGGTAAAACCATACCGAAGGTTACCGATATCACGCTTAACATTGTTGATGAAAATTCCGAGATTTCAAAGAGGCTAAAAAGCGGATATTACGACTGCGCATATATTACGGGAAGAGAATATGAAGAGCTGGAACAGGAGGATATTACGGCAATCCCCTACTCCAATAAAATGTGGGCATTTGTTTTTAACAAAAACAATCTTCTTTTAAACGAAAAGAAAATTCGTCAGGCGCTTTGTATGAGCCTTTCCGATATTGATTTATCTGCATCGTCATATCTTTCAAAGGCTGACGGCTTTGTTCCGCCGAGCTGTCTTATAGGAGATGATTCGGCAACGGATAAAATAGGAAAAACCGTTGTTGCAAGAGACAGTGAAAAGGCAATTGAGCTTTGGAAGGAAGGACTTTCGGCCATCGGCGCTTCAACAGCGGAAATTAAGGTAATTGTTACCGAGGATATGGAGCAATATGCAAAGGAATTTGTTCAGGGAATTCAGGGAAGCATAGGAAAAATCACTACCTACGGAGATGATAATAAAGTATCGTTTTCTCTAAAGATAGAAGTGCTCAACCAAAATGATTTTAACACCGCTTTTTCAAAGGGAGATTACGGTATGGCGCTTTGCAGCTTTACTGCCGAAAGCCACAATGCAGTCACCTTCCTTGAAGCAATTATCGACGGCAATTATTTGGGAACGGTTGACGCTGTTGAAAAGGCATTAAAAAAGGCTCAAAGCAGCTCTGCAGAGGAGCTTGCTGCTGCATGCAAAAATTGCGAAAAAGCAATTATGGAGGATTACTCTGTAATGCCTGTATTCTTCGAGGCGTCATATTATGCACAGGCAAAGGGTGTAAGCGGCGTACAGTTTCACCCGGGAAGCGGAAGGGTGAGCTTTGTAAATGCGACAAGAGAAGATTAAAACAGCTGTTTGCTGGATACTAACCGCTGTATGTATGGGCGTTATATTCTGGCTTTCCTCACGCACCGCCGATGAATCCTCTGCTCAAAGCGGCTCTATACTCGATTGGCTGACAAAGATATTCGGTGAAAATGTTTTTACAGATTTCATAGTAAGAAAAACGGCTCACTGCCTTGAATATACAGGTTTGAGTCTTCTGTTTAACATAGCTCTTTGGCAGACTTCAAAAAAGAAGCAGTTTTTTTATGCAACGCTTTTTACCTCGCTTTACGCGGTTACGGACGAAATACATCAGCTTTTTGTTGACGGGAGAGCCTGTAAAATAACAGATTGGGCAATTGACACCGCAGGAGCAGTTATCGGAACAATTGCTTTTGCTGTTATATTCACAATAATAATTGCTGTAATTGAAAAGAGAAAGCTCTGCCAATATAAGGAAAAATAAATTGTTGACAGCAAAAATAATTGGTCTATAATATAAATAATACTAAATGTGAAAGTTAAGAGGAAATACATATGAATGTGCTTGTATACGATAACGAAGAGCAAATAGGCATTGCGGCCGGAAATTATATGTGCGGTCAGGTTCTTGCAAAGCCGAATTCCGTTTTAGGCCTTGCAACAGGCTCAACGCCGCTTAAGCCGTACGGTCATATGATTAAGCTGTATGAAAACGGTGCAGTTGATTTCAGCAAGGTAACAACCTTTAATCTTGACGAATACTGCAATCTCGATGTAAACGATGTTAACTCCTATCACCGCTTTATGCACGACAATCTTTTCGATCATATCAACATTCCCGAAGAAAATATCAATTTTCTTAACGGTAATGCCAAAGATCCAGAGCAGGAATGTAAGGATTATGAAGAAAAGATTAAGAATGCGGGCGGAATTGACATTCAGCTTTTGGGTATCGGCTCTAACGGCCATATTGCTTTTAACGAGCCGTCGGACAGCTTCCAGAGATGGAGCCATGTTGTAGCCCTTAAGGAAAGCACGATTAAAGATAACAGCCGCTTCTTCAAATCAATTGACGAGGTTCCGACTCATGCCGTAACAATGGGCATAGGCTCAATTATGCAGGCAAAGAGAATACTTATCATTGCTATCGGAGAAAATAAGGCAAAGGCTATCAAGCAGCTTATAGACGGAAATGTTACTCCTCAATGCCCTGCCTCTGTTCTTCAGTTCCACACTGATGTTACGCTTATGCTTGACAAGGGCGCCGCTTCTTTGCTTTGATACATAACAGGAGGAAAAATTATGGCAGAAAATGAAAAAGAAAAATTTTATATAACCACACCTATATATTATCCGTCAGGCAACCCTCATATCGGTCACTGCTATACAACCGTTGCCTGCGACTCTATTGCCCGTTACAGAAGATTGCAGGGCAAGGAGGTAATCTTCCTTACGGGTACCGACGAGCACGGCTTAAAGATTGAGCAAAAGGCAAAGGAAAAAGGCGTTACTCCGAAGGAATATGTTGATGAGATTGTTGAAATATTCAAAAAGCTTTGGAGCTATATGAATATCAGCTATGACAGATATATCCGTACAACAGACGATTATCATATTGAAACCGTTCAGAAAATTTTTGAGGAATTATATAACAAGGGGTATATTTACAAGGGTGAATACAAGGGAAAATACTGTACCCCTTGCGAGTCCTTTTGGACAGAGAGCCAGCTTGTTGACGGTAAATGCCCCGAATGCGGCAGAGAGGTAACAGAGGCTTCGGAGGAAGCATACTTTTTCAAAATTGCTCCTTTTGCCGAAAGAATCGAAAAGCTTTTGCTTGAAACAGATTATCTTCAGCCGAGATCCCGTGCCGTTGAGCTTGTAAACAACTTCATCAAGCCCGGTCTTGAGGATGTATGCGTTTCAAGAACATCGTTTTCATGGGGTGTTCCTGTTACATTTGATAAAAAGCATGTTGTATATGTTTGGATTGACGCTCTTTCAAACTATATCTCCGCTCTGGGATATTTGAATGAAGAATACGATGATTTTGATAAATTCTGGCCTGCCGACATTCATATGGTTGCAAAGGATATTATGAGATTTCATGCAATTATATGGCCTGCTATGCTCATGGCGCTTGATTTACCGCTTCCGAAGCATCTTGCAGTTCACGGCTGGATAACCTTCAACGGTCAGAAGATGAGCAAATCCATCGGTAATGTTGTTGACCCGCTTGTACTCGGTGAACGCTACGGTGCAGACGCTATAAGATATCATATTTTAAGAGAGATGGCTCTCGGTGCAGACAGCTCCTTCTCAAACGAAATTATGATTAACCGCATTAACTCCGACCTTGCAAACGATTTGGGCAACCTTGTTTCAAGAACCGTTGCAATGGTAGAAAAGTATTTCGGCGGTACCCTTCCTGTTGAAAAGGAAAGCGAGGATATAGACAGTGAGCTTATTGATATGGCTCTTGCCTTAAGGGATAAGGTTGACGATTATATTGACCAAACCCAGCTTAATAACGCCCTTGCAGAGATATTCAAGGTTATTTCGAGAGCAAACAAATATATTGATGAAACAACTCCTTGGATTCTCGGTAAAGACGAAAGCAAAAAGGCGCGTCTTGCCTGCGTTCTTTATAATCTTCTTGAAGCAATCCGTATTACAACAACACTTCTCTCCTGCTTTATGCCGACTACGATGCCGAATGTTTGGGAGCAGATAGGCGCCGATGAAAGCATCATAACATATGAAAACGCAGGTAAATTCGGCGTTCTTGCGCAGGACACAACGGTTAAAAAGGGCGCTCCCCTTTTCCCGAGAATTGATGTTGACAAGGAAATTGACGAGCTTAATGCTCTTATTGCAAAACAGGCCAAAGAGGCTCAAAAGGCGCAGAATAAAGAGATTGAAGGACTTGCCGAAATATCCTTTGACGATTTCTCAAAGGTTGAGCTTCGGGTTGCAGAAATCACTGCCTGCGAGCCTATTAAAAGAGCAAAGAAGCTTTTGAAAATAACCGTAAACGACGGCACGGCAGAGCCAAGGCAGATTGTTTCAGGTATTGCGCCTTGGTATAAGCCCGAGGAGCTTATCGGCAAAAGCGTTATTATTGTTGCTAATCTCAAGCCTGCAAAGCTTTGCGGTGAAATGAGCAACGGAATGCTTCTTGCAGGTGATGTAAGCGACAACGATGTTAAGGTGCTTTTTGTTGACGGTATGCCGGCAGGAACTAAAATCAGATAGTGAGGAAAATTAATGTATCACAATATTTTTGATACACATTCCCACTACGATGACAGTAAATTCAACCCTGACCGCAAGACGCTTATTAAAGGTCTTAAGGGTCAGGGTATTTCTTTTGTCGTAAGCTGCGGATGTGATATTGATTCAACACAATTTAATTTTGATTTGGCGCAGGAATATGATTTTATATATTTCGCCGCAGGATTTCACCCCGAAAATCTCGAGGGCGCAAGCCTCAATGACCTTAAGCTTATACAAAAATTTGCAAAAAATGACAAATGTGTTGCAATCGGTGAAATCGGTCTTGACTACCATTGGATGAATTCCCCAAAAAATGTTCAAAAGGATTTTTTTGAAGCGCAGATAGAATTGGCAAAGGAGCTTGATATGCCTGTTATTGTTCACGACAGGGAGGCTCATTCAGATACGATTGATATACTGAAAAGAACAACGCCAAAGGGAGTTTTGCATTGCTTTTCAGGCTCAAAGGAGATGGCGGAGGAAATCGTTAATCTCGGAATGTATATAGGCTTAAACGGAGTTGTTACATTTAAAAACGCAAGAAAAAGCCTTGAGGTGGTAAAGCATATTCCTCTTGACCGCCTTGTTCTTGAAACAGACTGCCCTTATATGGCGCCAGAGCCTATGAGAGGAAAAATCAATAATTCATCATATATTCCCTATATTGCCGAAAGAATTGCAGAGGTTTTGCAAACCGATGCTCAAAAAATTCTTGATATAACAAACGAAAACGCAAAAAGATTATATGAAATGGATATATAAAAAATTAACCTTTTGACCGCTGTTAATTCAGCGGTTATTTTTTATAAAATAAATTCTTGAATATAAGATTATATTGTGATAATATATTTACTGAATTTTTTGAAAGGAGAAAACTATGGAAGAATTACAAAAAATTATTAATGCTTTACGCGATTTTGTATGGGGACCTGTTATGCTCGTTTTTCTCGTAGGAACAGGCGTTTTCCTTACAATAAAGCTTAAATTTTTACCATGGAGAAATCTCGGCTCATCACTTAAAAGACTTTTCAGCAAGGAATCACGCAGAACCGATAACGGCGAGGGAGATATTTCACCCTTCTCCGCTCTTATGACTGCGCTTGCCGCAACTGTAGGAACAGGCAATATTGTCGGCGTTGCAACCGCTATGGTAACCGGTGGTCCCGGAGCTTTAGTATGGATGTGGATTTCGGCAGCCTTCGGAATTTCAACAAAATATGCTGAATGCACGCTCGCTTTGAAGTACCGCGAAACAAACGAAAAGGGCGAAATAGCCGGCGGACCTATGTATACTCTTAAAAAGGCATTCAAGAACAAAAAGCTCGGTGCAATACTTGCAGGCGCCTTTGCGCTGTTTACGGTTATTGCCTCTTTCGGTATCGGAAACGCTACGCAGGCAAACTCAATTTCAAGTGCTGTTAATTCAACCTTCAGCGTGCCGAAATGGTTAACAGGTATTATCCTTGTTGTTCTTACAGCCGTTATTGTACTCGGCGGTATAAAATCAATATCAAAGGTATCCTCTGTTCTCGTTCCGGCTATGGCTGCATTTTATATCATTGCAGGAATTATTGTTGTATTAATAAACTACAAAAATATACCGTCAGGTCTTGCAACAATATTCTCAATGGCATTCGGCGGAAAAGCGGTAGCAGGCGGAATTGCCGGAACCATCACCGCAAGCGTAATGCAGTCAATGAGATACGGTATTGCAAGAGGCGTATTTTCAAACGAAGCAGGCCTCGGCAGCGCTGCGATTTCCGCTGCTTCTGCTACCTCCGACCATCATGTAAGGCAAGGCTACATAAATATGTGCGGAACCTTTATAGACACAATAATTGTCTGCACAATCACAGGTCTTGCAATAGCCTCAAGCGGAGTGCTCGGTGCTATTGACCCGTCTACGGGAAAAATGTATGAGGGTGCACAGCTTACAATTGCCGCTTTTGAATCTGCGCTTGGCAAAGCAGGAGGAGTTCTTGTAACAATAGGAATTATTCTTTTTGCTTTTTCTACAATTCTCGGCTGGGAATACAACGGTGAAAAGGCACTCGAATTTTTGTTAAAGAAGCCTGTTTACTGCTATATTTACAGAGTTGTTTTCTCTCTTATTGTTTTTGTAGGCGCTACGCTTTCACTTGATATTGTTTGGTCCTTCTCCGACATAGCTAACGGACTTATGTCAATACCTAACTTAATCAGTCTTATTGCTCTTTCGGGTGTTCTGGCAAAGGATACTATTGAATTTCAAAAAACGCTCAAGGCTGAAAAAGAGCAAAAGAAAGCAGTTAAGCAAAGCAAATAAACCATATGTTAAAACCGCCGTGATAATCAATCACGGCGGTTTTTTCATGAATTAATATTTACTTAAGTATTCAAAAAGCTCGTTTTTTTCTTTCGGTGACATTTTTCTCACCTTACAAATAACAGACTGCTCAAACCTTGAAAGCTGATTGAAGGTATCCTCGATATCCCAATCAGGAGTAAATTTAGGCTCGCTCTCTCCCAATTCAAAGGAGCTTTTATGCTCGTCTAAAAACGCTTCAACAGGCAAATCATAAAAATTTGCAATCTTAACTAAAGTATCAAGCTTCGGTGCGCTTTTTCCTATCTCGTAATAAGCATAGGCGCTTCTTTTTATACCTATTTCATCAGACAATCTCTGTTGGGTAAAGCCTGCTTTTTTTCTGTATTCCTTAAGTCTTTTTGCCAAAACCTCGTTTTCCATACTCAATCCTCCTATGACAAGAATATACAAATTTTCCTAAATTGTCAATAAAAATCACAATATTTTACATATTACAAAATTTAAAATAAATTGACATAAATATTACAAAATGATACAATATTATTAAACACATAAATTTGGAAAGGCAGGCTGTTATGAAAAGGTTATTAACAATGATTTTTGCTGTTATTATTTCTATAACAGCTATTTTACCGGCAGGTGAAATTACTGCGCAGGCATTAGACTATGCCTCACAATTAAGAAGCAAGGGGTTCCCCGAAAGCTATATTGACGCACTTGTTGAGCTTCACGAAAAATATCCGAAATGGATTTTTGAACCGCTTTTCACTGGAATTGACTGGCAGACAGCGGTCAACGGCGAGCGTTCAAGCCATTCAAACCAGCTTATCGAAAAGATATCATCTTATGACACCTCAATGTTTTGCAATTGCTCAAAATGCTATTCAAACGGAAGCTACATAATTCAGGAAGCAAGCAACTGGGTATCTGCATCCGAAAAGGCTGTTAAGTATTATATGGACCCGAGAAACTGGCTTGATGAACAGTATATATTCCAATTTGAATCAACCAAATATGACGGAACGCAGACCAAGGCAGGAGTTGAAGCAATTTTAGACGGAACCTGGATGCACGATTCTCTTATAACCTATAAGACAACCTCCGGTTCAACAAAAACATATGACAGTTCAACTAAATATTCCGATGTAATTATGAAGGCCGCAAATGACAGCGGTATGAGCGCATACTATCTTGCATCAAAAATAAGGCAGGAAAACGGCGGTGCGTCGGCAACGGCTAGTGCGGTAAGCGGAACCGTAAGCCCGTTTCAGGGAATTTATAACTACTACAACATAGGTGCTTACACAGGAGCAAAAGACGGTCTTTCATGGGCCGCAGGCTATCTTAAAGCAAACAATAACACTACCCTCTATTCGTCATATAATTCGCAAACCGGCAAGGGCACCGGTACAAAAACTCAAATCAGTTCGGGTCAATATATGACCTGGCGCGCAAATATGGGTAATTATTACTATGTAAGACTTTATAACGAATCCGGCGGATACACCGAGGGCAAAAGCGGTTATGTTTTGGTAAGCGATTGCAGAACCACATATCTGGGCGATACGAGCACAGGCTGGGGCAGACCTTGGACAAACCCTTACAAATCAATTTATTACGGTGCAAAATATATTTCAAAGAATTTTTCAACGCAAACATCAGGCTATCTGCAAAAATTCAATGTAAGCCCCACCTCAGATTATCTTTATACGCATGAATATATGGCAAATGTTGCCGCGGCTGTAGCAGAATCGGTTACAACCTACAATGCCTACAGCAAAGCAGGAATACTTTCAATTACAAAGAAATTTTCAATTCCCGTTTTTGAAAATATGCCGAATGAAAAATCAGAGTCTCTCACTCTTTCAAAGGTAAGCGGTCTTAAGGTCACATCTTACACTAACTCATCAGTATCACTTTCATGGTCAAAGGTAGCAAATGCTCAAAGCTATCAGGTGCAGGTTTACAAAAGCGGAAAATGGGTAAATTACACTACAACATCATCTACAAAAGCAACTGTCAGCGGACTTATCAGTTGCGGATTATACAGATTCAGAGTCCGAGCCTGTGCAAATTTAAATTCCAAGACTATTTACGGAGCATATTCCTCTTTGTTGCGGCAAATTACAAAAGCAGCAAAAGTTAAAAATTTTAAAGGCAGCAGCACTAATACCTCAATAACTCTTACCTGGTCGAAGGTATCAAGAGCAACAGGCTACAGAATATATAAGTACGACAGCAAAACTAAAACCTATAAAAAATATAAGGATGTTACAGGCACATCTCTTAAGATTTCCGGTCTCAGCGGTAATACTACATACAAGTTCAAAATTGCCGCATACAGAACAGCAGCCGGCAAGACTGTTGTAGGAACCTTAAGCAGTGCACTGTCCGTCAAAACTAAAAACAAGCAGGTTACTTTAAAAAGTGCAAAATCAAACAGCACAAAAAGAATTACCGTTAAATGGAATAAAATGTCCGGAGTGACCGGCTATGAGGTTATGTGGTCAACATCAAGTACTTTTAAGAGCAATTTCCTTTCAACATTTGTTAAAGGCTCATCAAAAACCTCCACAACCCTTAAAACGGCACAAAGCAAAAAAACCTACTATGTCAGAGTAAGGGCATATAAAACAGTTAACGGCAAAAAGCAGTATTACACCTGGAGCAAAACAATTAAGCTAAAAACCAAATAGAAGCAAGAAAGACCTCCTTTTAACGGAGGTCTTTTGCTTAGCTGATTATAATTTAAAATTTATCTGCGTCGGGGCGGTGGGAGAAAGTCGTCGGGATTTTGATTTTCCTGTTGCTCCTGCCTTGCAATTTTCTGCTGACGGCGTTTTTTCTTTTTCCTGTAATTATTATAAACAAGTAAGATATAAATAATAACCAGCAACACCGCAACAATGAATATTACCTTAACCGCGGTTGATGAGAAAAAGGCTTTAACAGCGTTTATCACCTTCAAAAAAGTTGAAAGCTCTACATCATTTGCGGTAACGAGATCAACAGTTGCAACAACCTCATCTCCGTAAACTACCTCTGCCTTGCATACGGTATCACCTTTTAATATCGGAGCATTAAGGCTTTGAGGGCAATCTACCGTTCTTATAATTATTGCCGATTTATCAAGCCCTGTAGGCACAATTACATTAACATCATTTTTTGCTACAAGTTGAACACTGTCTGCGTCTTTACCGTCCTCAACTGCAACCTCGCTGACAACTTCGTTTGAACGAATCAAGGTTGTATATTTTAGGCTGTCAAACGCCCACTCAAAGAGCGATTTTGCATCAACAAACGAGCACTTTGTTTCATATGACTGTCCCTTGATTTTTTGCTGAGGTGACTTCATAACAACGGCAAGATAATTATATCCGTCCTTTGAAGCCTTTGTTATAACGCAATATTCAGCCTCCTTTGTTGAGCCTGTTTTAATTCCCTGGGCATATTCGTAATAGTATGTTACATATCCGGGACTTAACATAAGATTGGTATGATGCAGGATATAATCTCCGTATTCAAATTCGGTTGCGGTTGAAAACTTAACAAAATCTGCATTTTTTAACGCCTCAATTGTAATTGTTGCCATATCGCGAGCTGTTGTATAATGGTTATCGTCATGCAAGCCGTCGGGATTAACAAAGTGAGTGTTTTTACAGCCTAATGAAGCAACCCATTTATTCATTTCATCAACAAAGGCAGAAATGCTTCCGCTGACATACTCTGCTAAAACCTGGCAGGCGTCACACGCTGAATGAACCATTGTCAAATATAAAAGATCTTCTATTGAAATTTCTTCACCGACGCTTATGCCTGCAACCTGCGCTCCTGTTCCGAGAGTAACATCATAAGCGTTTTGGCTCATTTTTGTTTTCGCCTTCAAATCCTTGACATTATTGAGAACCACCATTGCGGTAACGATTTTCGTCAAAGAAGCCGGATAAAGCTTTTCATCGGGATTTTTTTGAGCTACAACAGGGTAAGTATCATCGTCAAGATTTATAAGCATATAAGCCTCTGCGTAAATTGTTCTGTCCGGCTCATAGGTTGCCGCCTGAACACAAACCGCCGGAACACAAAAAACAGAAGTAAAAGCGATAATTAAGGTAAAAATAAAAGAAAGTGTTTTCTTCATAGACTTGACACCTTTTTAATTAAAATATATTATATTAGTAGTTTAACATCTTTTTTATGCGTTTTAAAGACTATTTTTATATTTTTTGGAGAATAAACATGATTTTTATAACTGGCGACACACACGGAGATATTTCATGCTTGAAAAATCCGAAGCTTTCAAGGCTCGGTGAAAAGGACACGCTTATTGTATGCGGAGATTTCGGCTTCATATGGGACCCGAGCAATCCCAAAGAGCAGAAAAATCTTGAATGGCTGAAAAAAAGAAAATACACTATATGCTTTGTAGACGGAGCGCACGAGAATTTTGACATTTTAAACTCCTACGCACCTTACCGCTGGAAGGGCGGCAACACTCATAAAATTGCCGATAACATATATCATCTTATGAGAGGCGAGATATTCACATTTGAGAATAAAACATTTTTTGTAATGGGCGGAGGAGAAAGCGATGACGCCGCCATGAGGCAGGAGGGTGTTTCATGGTGGGAGGAGGAGCTCCCCAATGCCGAGGAATTAAAAAACGGCGTATCAAATCTCCGTGACACCGATAAAACAATTAATTACATTGTTACTTATGAAGCGCCGACTATGGCAAAGGATATTTTGCAAAGAACTCACAAAGATATAATCATCACTCCGCTTAACACCTATCTTCAGGAGCTTATGCAGAATGTTGATTATATGCACTGGTATTTCGGTTCGCTTCATATTGACCTTAATATAAGCAAAAAGATGACCGCTGTATTTAATGAAATAATACAGATATCATAATATAATTAAATTAATTTTGAAACAGGGTGCAGCTTATTATCCACTGCACCCTGTTTTTAATATATCCTTTTATGCTTATAATCTATAATTTTATTTTAAATGTTTTTGAATATGCCGAATAGATTTTTTTGCCGTCAACCGTTTTATATGACCTTATTCTGACATAGTATGTCTTTCCCTTTTTCAAATTTTTAAAGGTATATGATGTGGTTGAGTTTTTCTTAACAGTCTTTTTCTGAACATTTTTTGTATACTTTGAATCGGTTGCAAGCACAAGCTCATAGCCGTTTACACTGCTGTCCTTACCCCATGTGAATTTAAGATATGACTTACCTTTAGTTACCTTCTTAAAAGCAGGAGTTTTAGGCTTTGTTCTTTGAGTAAGGCTCACATAGCCGCCGTATTTTGTATACTTCGTGCCGTTAACGGTTGCGCTGAAATATGCTCTTATTCTAAACTTATAAGACTTATTGGGCTGAAGTGCCGTTTTCTTATTATTAGTATAAATCTTTGATACAGTGTAACTTGTATTATTGGTAACCGCAATCAGCTTCCACTTTTTCTTTGTTGTATCATAAGCATATATCTGATAATAACAGTTTTTACCCTGCCCTTTCCAGCTCAACTTAACCGATGTTGCGGTTGAGGTTGCTTTAAATGAAGATACAGTATTCGGCTTAACAAAATAATATTTAGTTATAGAAAGCTTTGAATATTGACCCTTTCCGGTTATTTTACAGCTGTATATACCCGGATCGGTTGCCGATGAGCTGAAGGTATAATCTGTTGCATATTTAAGTGTATGCCCTCCGAATTTAACTGTAGGCGACGGCTTTTGCTTTTTACCGTTATAGGTTAAATCAGGTATACTTACCTCAAACTCAATACACTCAATATTGAATTTCATTTCCGCCGTGCCTGTATAATTGCCCATAAACTTAACAGTTACATATCCTGTTCCCGACATTATATTGTTTCTGTATGAAGCAATAGAATAATCCTTATTCTTAACAAGGGTTATCTTTTTGCCGTTTGAAGTATAGGAAAGAACGAAGTCATCGGGCTTTATCTGCTTTCCGGTATACATATAGGTTGGATTTGAAATGAGCTTACCGTTGAAAAGCGAGCTGACATCATAGCGCGAGCCTATTTTATATTTTCTGTCTGTATAGGTTCCTGACTGAATATAACTACTGCCTGACAGGCCTGTAATTCTGATTACACCCTCGTCACCGTAATTAACCCCTCCGATAACCTTAACGGAATAATCCTTATCCTTATAAATGGTGGTTGCACCGAGCTTAAGCGTACTGCATGCCGAAACTAAATCAGTACCGAAGCGCACATTAACCGAAGCCATACTAAACGAAGAAAAATCTGCTTTTTTTACTGTAAAAGCATAAGAAAGGGTTTGGCAGTAATTACCGTAATAATCTATACAAACCATATAATTACCGGGTGCATACGGCTTAATTGGATTTGCCCTTTGCGTATCGCTTTGAGCATAGCATCTTAAAACATAATCTCTGCCTTCAACAAGCTTTGTACTTGAAGAATCATAAATTTCCGCCTTGATATCTACATATGCTCCGTTAAAATATGAGCTTATCTGCCTTGAGGTTAGGCCGGCATCATAATTGGCCCAGTTACTCATATCCATAGGGAGAACAGTAAGCGTATGGCTGTAAAAGGCTTGTGACTGCATA
>JBJEPL010000068.1:0-1936 GCA_051881215.1 Eubacterium sp.
TATGCTTCCGCTTGTAGGCGCCGCCAATCCCGAAAGCACGGACAGCAGGGTTGTTTTTCCGGCACCTGATTTTCCGGCAATGCAATAGATTTTACCCTCTTCAAAATCATATGATAAATTTTGTAAAACAGGTGTGCGGTCATATGAAAAGCAAATATTATTTAAAGATAAAACTGACATAATTTTTCTCCTTAATCTCTGTTAGCAAGTATTTTTAACGGCTCGTAACGCATAACAAACAGCATTGAAACCGCGCCCGAAATAAGCGTAAGCAAAATGCATATAGCAATCATTTGCAAAACAACTGTCATATTCATAGCGGAGTTGACCTGCGTTACATATGAATTTTCATTGCCTGCACCGAGCATTTGAGAGAATTTATTTCCCCTTTCATTTGCAGAAGGTGCAGAGCCGTTATCCATATTTCCGCGTCCGAAATTCTGTTCAATCTGTTCGGATTGAGAGGTTTGAGATGCCACCTGCTTTTCAAGCAAAGCATTTGTTACGGGAACAGAGCTTACAGCGCCTGCACCGACTCCGATAATAACCGCTATTAATGTTACAATAAATATTTCTGTCAAAAACTGCAGAGCAACTTTGCCTTTTTTCATACCCATTGCGGTTAAAACGCCGATTTCATATTTACGCTCTCTGATATTAAATATGTTAAGAACTACTAAAATAACTGCTCCGATTGCTAATATTACAATCAAAAAATAACCTGCCATTGTGCTTAAGGTATCAAGCGGAACCATACTGTTTTCAAACGCAGTAACATCCGATGAGGTAACAGTATATGATTCGTCCAATCCAAGCTCTCTTGCCTGAGCCTCAAACGCCTCATAATCTTCTACATCGGCAAAAGAGTAGGTTCCCGTAAGCATTCCCGACAGAGCAGACACCGTACTGTCTTCATCAGTCAATTCGGATACTGCCGTATCGGATGCCTTAATAATATCCTCAAGGGTAAGATAATTTGTATAAATTTTATTTGCAGGGTCATTCGAGGTTGAGCCGAACATAGAAAAACTGCTTTCATTTGCCGAGGAATCTGTATAAATTCCGACAATTTTTAAGCTGTATACCTCTTCTTCATTATTCGGATTTGATATTTTAACAGTATCTCCTACGGATAATTCATTATAAGCTGCAAGGTCCTGCGTTATAATGCACTCATAGTTTGCACTGTCCATATCGAAAATTTCACCTTGGGTGATTGTTGATGTGCCGTCAAGAAAAGCTGTCATTGCATTTTCGCCGCTGTATCCGACAACGGTAAAATCACTGTTAGAGCCGAAAACCTTATTTCCCTTTCCCATCATTGCACCTTGATTATCCAAAGCATTATCGGAAAATCCGGATATAGTACCTGTTTGTGATGCTTCTTCTGTGGTTGCTTCATCATCGCTGTCCTCTGTGCTTACAGGCTCAAAGCCGTCTGTTGAGTTTACATATGATGTTGTATAATAATAGAAATCTTCAACAGATTTTGCCTGCGCATAAGTTTGGTATTCCTCCAATGAAAGCGAGGAAGCATTGCCCATCATCTCTTTAAACGAGGACCTGTCAAAGCCTTGATCATCGCCCTTCATCTGCGACATTGCCGAGGTACGGTCAAACGAAATCGTTGCCGTTACGGACATTGAGGATAAGGTTTCCTCCTTGGCGCTCTCTGCCGCCTGGCGTATTGACAGTCCGATACATGAGGAAATTGCAATAACGAATACAATTACACCGATAAGAAAATTCCTTCCCTTCGACCTTCCGATACATTTTAAAGCATTTTTAATAATATACATAACTGCGTTTTCCTTTCTTGCTGTAATAAATACACTATACAGTTGAAAGATTGAATTTTGATTGAATAATTCAATATTTTTTCATTTTTATTTATTCATAAAATTAACCTCCTATATGAAAATATAGGAGGTTATAT
>JBJEPL010000069.1:0-6410 GCA_051881215.1 Eubacterium sp.
GCTGTTTGTGCTTTGGATTTTCACAGATAACCATTACTTTTCCATTGCGCTTAATTACTTTGCATTTTTCGCAAATTTTCTTTACAGAAGGTCTAACTTTCATTTTGAATATCCTCCTAAATATTACTTTGAGCGCCAAATTATACGACCTTTGGTAAGATCATACGGTGACATCTCAATTGTTACCTTATCACCGGGAAGAATACGAATGTTATTCATTCTGAGTTTTCCGCTGATGTGGGCTATAATGATGTGGTCATTTTGAAGTGTTACTTTAAAAGTTGTGTTAGGTAAAACCTCAACCACTGTACCCTCAACTTCTATCATATCTGACTTTGACATCTTATACCTCGCTGAATAATTAATATTAATTTAATTACGATTGATGCTTTAATTTAACTGGAATCACATTACGGCGTAATCGCCAGCAATTGATTGCGCTTCAGATTTTTGTCATAATAACCGGACCGTTTGATGTGATAGCAATTGTATGCTCAAAATGAGCCGAAAGCTTGCCGTCACTTGTTTTAACGGTCCAACCGTCTGCAAGCTGTTTAACCTTATAGGTTCCCAGATTTATCATTGGTTCAATTGCCAATGTCATTCCGGGTAACAGTCTGATACCACGACCTGCGTGACCGAAGTTTGGTACGCTTGGTTCTTCGTGAAGCTTTGTTCCGACGCCGTGACCTACAAAATCACGGACAACGCCGAACCCACGCTCCTCACAATAGGTTTGAACCGCATTTGATATATCGCCGATTCTGTTGCCGGGAACTGCCTGCTCAATGCCTTTATAAAGGCTTTCACGGGTAGTATCAATCAGCCGCTTTGCCTCGGGAGAGCAAGTCCCTGCAGCAAATGTGGCAGCATTATCGCCGTTATATCCGTTTTTTGCAGCACCTAAATCAATGCTTACAATATCGCCTTCACGGATTATGCGGTCAGCCTTTGGAATACCGTGGATAACTTCATCATTTATAGATATACATGCGGTAGCAGGAAATCCGCCGTAATTAAGAAAATTAGGTGTTGCACCGTGCTTTTTTATAAACTTGTATGCAATTTCGTCAATTTCCTTGGTAGATATTCCCGGCTTTACAGCCTCACCTGCTACCATTAATGCTTCAGCCGAAATCTGACATGCTTCTTTCATCAGCTCCAGCTCTCGGCTGCTTTTAAGCACTATCATGTTAATCCTCCAATGCGGCAAAGACGAGCGCTGTTGTATCAGCAACCTCTTCCTGACCCTCTACGATAACAAGCTTACCGAGCTTGCTGTAGAAATCCTTAAGAGGCTCTGTAAGCTCATGATATTCAGCCAATCTTGCCTGAACTGTTTCGGGAGCGTCGTCTTTACGCTGTATAAGCTCGCCGCCGCAAGCATCGCATACACCGTCAACTGCCGGCTTCTTATAATCAATATGATAAGAATTTGCACACTTTGAGCAAACGCGGCGACCGCTCATTCTTTTTGTTATTGCTTCATCGGGAACCTCGATGTCGAGAACCTTGTCAATCTCAATACCCATATCTTCAAGAGCCTGAGCCTGAGGAATGGTTCTCGGGAAGCCATCGAGAATAAAACCGTTTTCGCAATCCTTTTCTTTAAGTCTATCCTTGATGATGCCGATAACAACCTCATCCGGAACAAGCTGACCTGCCTCCATATAGGATTTAGCCTTCAGGCCCATTTCAGTTCCCTCTTTGAGAGCTGCACGGATAATGTTGCCTGTTGAGATTGCAGGAATACCGAATTTATCAACAATCTTTTCTGCCTGAGTGCCTTTACCGGCACCCGGAGCACCGAGAAGAATAAGTTTCATATTTCAAACTCCTAATATTTATTAATCAAGGAAGCCTTTATAATGACGCATCATCATTTGTGATTCGAGCTGACGAACTGTTTCGAGAGCTACACCGCACATAATGATAAGTGAGGTACCGCCGAGAGAAATCGTCATACCGCCGTCGCTTCCGCCTTCAGTGAGAGGCTGAATAGCCGCATTACAGATAAGCGAGTAAACGATTGGGAACAAAGCGATTACCGAAAGCATAAGTGCACCGATAAGGGTAAGTCTTGAAAGAACTCTGAAAATATAATCAGAGGTCGGCTTACCCGGACGGATACCCGGAATTGCGCCGTTATTTTTACGAAGATTGTTTGCCATTTCAATCGGGTTGTACTGAATTGTACTGTAGAAATAAGCAAAGAATATGATGAGCAGGAAGTACATACCTGCATACCACCATGAATCACCCTGGAAAGCTGCGAAGAACTTGCCCCAGAATGAGGTTTCTGCCGGCTGATTAGATAAGAACATCTGAACAGTACCCGGAAGTGAAAGAATAGAAGAAGCAAAGATTACAGGAAGTACACCGCTCATATTAACCTTAATAGGCATATGGGTTGACTGTCCGCCCATCATCTTTCTGCCGACAACACGCTTTGCGTATGAAATCGGGAGTCTTCTTTCCGAATTGTCCATAAATACGATGTATGCAATCATAAGAAGGAAGCATACACATACTACAGGAACAAGTATTTTATAAACAGTTCTACCTGTATCAAGGTAGCTGAATAACTGCTTGATGAGTGTTGGGAAACGAGATACGATACCTGCGAAAAGGATAATGGAAATACCGTTACCTATACCGCTGATAGTAATCTGCTCACCGAGCCACATAATAACAGCTGTACCTGCTGTAAGCACTGCGATTATAACTATTGCCTGGAATACTGCGTTAAATCCGGTAAATGCTGTACCGTCTGCAGCAGTCATAAGATAGTTATTTGCACGAAGATAGAAGAAATAAGCAAGTGACTGAAGAAGACCGAGAGCAACTGTTACAAATCTTGTGATAGAAGCAATCTTCTTTCTTCCCTCTTCGCCTTCCTTCTGCAATCTTTCAAGTGCAGGAATGGCAACAGCAAGGAGCTGCATAATGATAGAAGCGTTGATGTAAGGAGTGATTGACATAGCGAAAATTGTTCCGTATGTGAATGCGCTACCTGTCATCAGGCTTAAATAAGTGAGAATTGTATTTCCTTTACCAACATTGATTTCATCAACAATGTTAAGGAACGGTACCGGAATGACTGAACCTATTCTGAAAACGAGGATAATAAACGCAGTGAACAGAAGCTTCTTACGAATATCTGGCACTTTCCACGCATTAATAAAGGTTTTAATCATTTAGAGCACCTCCACCTTGCCACCGGCAGCTTCAATCTTTGCTTTGGCTGTTTCACTGATTGCTGCTACCTTAACGGTAAGAGCCTTTGTGATTTCGCCGTTGCCGAGAACTTTAACGCCGTCAAGAGTCTTTTTGATAAGACCTACAGCCTTAAGGCTCTCTGCGTCAACTGTTGCACCGTCTTCAAATCTTTCATTAAGTGAAGAAAGATTTACGATTGCGTATTCAGTAGCGAAGATGTTGTTAAATCCTCTCTTAGGAACTCTTCTTTGAAGCGGCATTTGACCGCCTTCGAAACCGGCGCGTCTGCTGTAGCCTGAACGGGATTTCTGACCCTTCTGACCTTTACCGGAGGTTTTACCCTGACCGGATGCAGTACCGCGGCCTATTCTCTTAACGCTCTTTTTTGAGCCTTCAGCAGGAGAAAGTTCATGTAATTTCATATCTGCACCCCTCCTTATTCTTCTACTATTGTTACAAGGTGTGAGATTTTAGCAATCTTACCCTGTGTCTGTGCGTTATCCGGCTGTACTGAAACATTGCCGATTTTACGAAGACCAAGTGAGTGGGCGGTGGCAATCTGGTCCTTTTTGCTACCAATTAAGCTTTTAGTAAGCTTTATTTTAATATCTGCCATTGTTCCACCCTCCTTAACCTAATATTTCCTTGGTTGACTTGCCGCGAACTGCAGCAACTTCATCAGCTGTACGAAGCTGAGCCAAGCCATTGATTGTTGCTCTTACAACATTGCAAGGGTTGTTTGAACGGATAGCCTTTGTTCTGATATCTTTGATACCAACTGTCTCAACAACAGCACGAACAGGGCCGCCGGCGATAACACCGGTACCTTTTGGAGCCGGCATAAGGAGAACCTCTCCGGCACCGAACTTACCCTTGATTTCATGAGGAATAGTTGTTCCTTTAAGAGCAACCTTAATAACATTTTTCTTTGCGTCCTCGATTCCCTTACGGATTGCATCAGGAACTTCACCTGATTTACCGATACCGAAACCTACAAGACCGTTTCCGTCACCAACAACTACGAGAGCAGAGAATTTAAAAATTCTACCACCCTTTACGGTTTTTGATACACGGTTGATAGTTACAACTCTTTCTTCAAGTTCCATTGAAGATACGTCAATCTTTGCCATAAAAATTTACCTCCTTCGTTAGAACTTAAGTCCGCCTTCACGAGCGCCTTCAGCAATTGCTGCTACACGACCGTGATAAACGTAACCGCCGCGGTCAAATACACATTCTTCAATGCCCTTTGCCTTGGCTCTGTCTGCTAATGTTTTACCGACAGCCTTTGCTGCCTCAATATTACCGCCGTACTGAGCGAAATCCTTTTCGACTGTTGAAGCTGATGCAATTGTTACGCCTGCAACATCGTCGATCAACTGTGCATAGATATTGCTGAGAGAGCGATATACATTAAGTCTTGGACATTCTGCAGTACCGCTGATTTTGCCACGAACTCTTGTGTGGCGCTTCTGTCTTGCCTTATTGGCATCCTGTCTTGAAACCATAGTATTTCACTCCTTCCCTTATTTCTTACCTGCTTTTCCTTCTTTACGACGGATATGCTCTTCGGCATACTTGATACCCTTGCCCTTGTATGGCTCAGGTGGTCTTTTCTCGCGAACCTGAGCTGCGAACTGACCAACCTTCTGCTTATCAGCACCGCTGATGATAATAGCGTTTGCTGAAGGACATTCAATCTTTATACCTTCCGGAGCTTCCATTGTAACCTGATGTGAGTATCCGAGGTTCATTACAAGTGTGTTGCCCTGTAACTGAACACGGTAACCGACACCGTTAACTTCAAGATTCTTCTTAAAGCCTTCTGTTACACCTGTAACCATATTTGCAACAAGTGAACGGGTAAGACCGTGAAGAGATCTGTTTTCTTTTTCATCGTTAGGTCTGCTAACGATAATTTCATTGCCTTGAACACTGATGTCCATGTTAGGGTGAGCATCCATTGAGAGAGTGCCGTTAGGACCCTTAACGGTAACAGTGTTTGCGTTAATATTAACATCAACGCCGGCAGGAATTGTAATAGGTTTTAAACCGATACGAGACATCCTGAACTGTACCTCCTTACCAAATGAATGCTAAAACCTCGCCGCCTACATTCTGCTTGCGAGCTTCTCTGTCTGTCATAATACCCTTTGAAGTAGAAACGATTGCAACACCGAGTCCCTTCATAACTTTAGGCATGTCTTCAACATTTGAATAAATACGAAGACCCGGCTTTGATACTCTGCGAAGTCCTGTGATAACCTGGCTCTTGCCCTCACCGTACTTGAGAGTTACACGGATAACACCCTGCTTGCCGTCTTCGATAACCTTATAGCTTTTGATATAACCTTCATCAACAAGAATCTGAGCGATTGCCTTCTTCATGTTTGACGCAGGAATATCTACTGTATCGTGCTTTGCTGAATTTGCATTACGAATTCTTGTAAGCATATCAGCGATTGGATCTGTAATATGCATTGATATTTCCTCCTTATTAGATTAGCAATTCTCAGTTTCTTACCAAGATGATTTCTTTACGCCAGGGATTTCGCCCTTGTGAGCGAGCTCTCTGAAGCATATTCTGCATACACCGTACTTACGAAGGTAAGCATGAGGTCTACCGCAGATTTTGCATCTGTTATACTGTCTTGTTGAATATTTAGCAGGCTTTGCAGCCTTAACTTTCATAGATGTTTTTGCCACGATAATCCCTCCTTACTCTGAAAACGGAGCGCCCAATAACTTAAGAAGTTCACGGGCCTCTTCGTCTGTGTTTGCAGTTGTTACCATGATGATATCCATACCGCGGACAGCATCAATTTTATCATATTCGATTTCAGGGAATATAAGCTGTTCCTTAACACCCATAGCATAGTTGCCACGGCCGTCGAAGGAATTAGGATTAATACCTCTGAAGTCACGAACTCTTGGAAGTGCGAGATTGAAGAATCTCTCAAGGAATTCATACATTCTGTCACCACGAAGAGTAACCTTTACACCGATAGGCATGCCCTCACGAAGCTTGAAGTTAGCAACAGACTTCTTTGCACGGCATACAACCGGTCTTTGACCTGTAATTGTCTGAAGGTCATTGATGATAGCGTCAACTACCTTTGAATTTTCACGGGCTTCACCGCAACCAACATTGATTACAATCTTGTCAAGCTTTGGGATTTGCATAACAGATT
>JBJEPL010000070.1:0-24795 GCA_051881215.1 Eubacterium sp.
AAGAGGGCCTTCCCCCTCCTTTTTACCTGCAACGCCTGCATGGCCGATAATTACAGGCGGCTTATCAAAAAATATTGTTTTTCCTTTTTTGTGCATAAAAAACACCTCGGTTATATCATTACCGAAGCATTTTTAATTATTATATTTCACCGTTGAAGTTTTTAAAAAAATGTGCAATACTATAAATACGGCAATACTTAAGATACATGGTTGTATATTAGAGGTGAATTATTATTAAAAATTTTCATACTCACACTTTCAGATGTCATCATGCAAACGGGGCAGATAGGGATTATGTTGAAGCCGCAATAGAGGCAGGATATGATGAAATTGGCTTTTCGGACCATATTGCATATCCTTTTCCCTGCAATTATCAGTCGTCGTTTCGTATGGAGCTTAATATGATGGAGGACTATGTCAGCAGTATTTTGAGCCTCAAAGAGCAATACAGGGATAAAATAAAAATTCATCTCGGCTTTGAGGCTGAATATTATCCTGAATTGTTTGATAATCTGCTTAAATTTATTGAACAGTTTGATTATGATTATCTGATATTGGGGCAGCATTATATATCAAACGAATACGACAGCTCTGCCTTTTATTCGGGAGCTAAAACCAAAGATGTAGACAAGCTTGACAGATATATAAATCAGGTTTTAGAGGGGTTGAATACAGGGAAATTTGCTTATCTAGCGCATCCCGACCTGATAAACTTTATCGGCTCAAAAAGAATATATGAGCAAAAAATGAAAGAGTTTGTTAAAGAGCTTCACAAGCTTGACATTCCGCTTGAGTGCAACCTTTTGGGCTTTACGGGAAAAAGGCAGTATCCTAATCCGATTTTCTGGAAATCTGTTGCAAAAGAGGGCAACAGAGTAATCATAGGTCTTGACGCGCATAAGCCCGAGGTATATAAAGATATAAAGAGCAGAAGAAATTTGGAAAAGTTTTTATCCGATTTGGGAATTACCTCAATTGAAAATATTAATATAAAGGAATAATACGGTAGACAGTATGTGCGAAATATGCAACAGAATTGAAAAAATTAAAAACGGTGAAAATCCGTACTTTGTAAAAGAGCTTGAAACAGGATATGTTGTTATAGGCGACAATCAGCATTTTTACGGCTACTCGTTATTTTTATGCAAAAAGTGCGTGTCTGAATTATTTGAGCTTGAGCCTGATTACAGGATCAAGCACCTAATGGAAATGTCGGTTGTTGCGCAGGCGGTTTATAACTGCTTTTCAGCAGAAAAAATGAATTATGAATGTTTAGGCAACGGAGAATCTCATATTCATTGGCATCTGTTTCCGCGTAAAAAAGGAGATATGAAAAAGCCGGGGCCTGTTTGGTGGCTGCCTCCCGAAGAAATGTGGAGCGATGAAAATGTTCCCACATACATAAAGCTGGAGGAAATGAAAAGCAAGTTAAAAGCAGAAATCGAAAGGCTTTTGTAATATAGTTAATTTACTCAGCGGTCAAGTTATGCTTGGCTGCTTTTTTTGAAAAAATTTTATGTTAAATGAACCTTTTTGCAATCAAATTCGTCTATTATGGTGAAATCGGTTTCAAATAATCAAAGGAGGGATGGATATGAAATTTGAAAAGCTGCTGTCTGAAAATCAAAGAGCGGTTGAAAGATTTGTTAATTACCGCATTTCAGTCAAAGAAGATGCAGAAGATATTTTACAGGAAACCTATCTGACTGCCTTTCAGAAATTTAATACGCTGAATAATGAACAACAGTTTAAGGCATGGATAATAAGCATTGCAAAAAATAAATGCAATGATTATTTTAGGAAACGCTTTAAACAAATTCAGATAGCAGAAGAAATTACAAGGCAGGCTGTTTTTTCTCAAAGTCGTTACGGTATCGCAGAGCAGTCCGATGTTATTGATATTATCAGCAGTTTACAATCAAATGACAGAGAAATAATTAATCTTTATTATTTTATCGGGCTTTCGCAGGAAGAAATTTCTGCTAAATTAAACATACCTATAGGTACGGTCAAAAGCAGACTGCATACAGCTAAATTCCGTTTTAAAGAAAAATATCCTTATATCCCTGAAACAGAAAAAGGAGAGAAAATTATGAAATTACCTGAGAAAATACCGCAATATAAAATCATCAAATCCGATAAAGAGCCGTTTAATGTTATATGGCAGGAGCTTATGGGATGGCTCATTATTCCGAGGTTAGGTGAAAAAATCAGTTGGGCAATGTACGATTTTCCGAAAAGAGACAGAACAGAATATGTTGAAATGGAGGTTTTGGGAAAAGCAAATGTTCATGGTATTGACGGAGTTGAAATTACAGCTAAAGAATATACTCCCGGTGAATTTGAAAATACTGCTTTACAGATATGCTCAACCAGAACATTTATCGCTCAACTGACTGACACTCATTGCAGATTTCTTGCAGAAAGCCACAAGGAAAACGGCGTGAACAGATATTTCACTTTTTTAGACGGAGATGAGTTTATAAAAAACTGGGGATTCGGTGCTGATAACTGCGGCAAGGAAATCAATCTTATTCAAAAAAACACGATACAAAGAAAAGGAAATACTGTTGAAAGCAGTAATTTTGAAAGCTGTATGGATGTCGTAGGCAGGTACACCGTTATTATCGGCAACAAGGAATTTGATACAATCTGCGTTATGGACATAGAATCCTATGATACAGGGGTTGTAACCGAACAGTATATTGATAAAAACGGAAAAACCGTATTATGGAGAAGATTTAACTCTGATGACTGGGCTTATAACCGCTACCAACAAAAATGGAGCGATAAACTGCCCTACAATGAGCAGATTATGGTAAACGGAAAGCCATATGTTCATTGGTATGACTGTATCAGCGATTACATATTATAGTTGTAAAACAGATACTTTTAGTTAAGAATATCTAAACCGAATAAAGCATACAAATAATTAAGCAACCATTTAAAGCTGTTTTATATGGTTGCTTTTTTCGTATACTTATATCTGTAAAAAGCGCAAATTTTATCACTTTTCAACAATTTTATAATTTTTTTATACTTTTTTTTGTTAAAATGGCTTCAATTATTTGCTCATTTATGTTATTCTATTGTTATATGCAAGAAAGGAACATAAGCTATGAATTTATTGGACAAAGCAAAAGACGGTATTTCTAAAGTCCGCACATATTGGAAAACACCGCCATTGGGAAAGTATGTTGCTTATAAGGAGACAATCGCCTACGGTATAGGCGGTATGGGTGTGCAGTTTGTTATGGCTTTTGCATCACTCATTGCCCTGTCTGCAACAAGCTTTTTAGTAGGAAACACAATCGGCATTAAGCCAATGCATCTGCAGTATATGTCGGTTTTATCGACACTTATCGGTTTCGGAATAACTATAGCGAAATCGTATATCATTGATAATTCCAGACTTAAAATGGGAAAATTCCGGCCTTGGCTTGCCATTATGGGTATACCGACCGTTATTATTTCCATTGTTTTCGTATGGCTCCCGTATGAAACAATGTCATATACGGAAAAGATTTTGGCTGTATTTATATGCTATAACCTTTTGCAATGCTTTTATCCGTTCTATCAAAGCTCATATACGGATCTTGCAAATGTTATTTCGCCGAATTCCTTTGAGAGAACCGATATCATTTCAATCTCCTCTATTATTTATTCGGCGGCGCCGACTTTAACAGGTTTGATTATTCCAACGCTTTCGGAGTTTACAGGCGGTTTGAACAATATTACGACCTACCGTATTATTCACCCGATTGTAGCAATAGCAGGTTTGCTGCTTACATATATATCCGTATTCGGTACAAAAGAGCGTATTATTGTTGCGGAAACTCATGTTTCGCATTTCAAATTTTCAGACGCGTTTAGAGCAGTTGCCAAAAACAAGTATTTCTGGATTACCTCTCTTGCAGGCTGGCTCGGATTTCTTGAGGGCGCTGTAGGCGTAATTATAGGCTGGACCTTTATCTACGGCTATCCCGACAGAATGGGGCTTTACAGTATTGCTACGACGCTTATCGGCAATGCCGCTCTGTGGGCAATGATTCTGTGTCCGTTTGCTATCAGAACACTCGGTAAGCGAAACCTGCTTATTTGGTGTAATTTTGCAAACATTATTTTAATCGGGCTTTTGCTTCCGTTTTATAACAATCTTTATGTATTAATTATTCTTTACTATCTTAACGGATTTGTAAATTCATTTTCTATTGTATACACACCGGGTATCAACGCCGATATGCGTGATTATCAGCAATACTTTACAGGCGAGCGTATTGACGGTATGTTCGGTGCAGTAGGTATTATCGGTAGCTTTATCGGAATGTTTACGGGAATGGTTCTTCCTGCAATTTATCAGCATCTCGGACTTCAGGATAACTATGATGTTTTAGAGGTTGCCTCCTTCCGAGAGGATATGTTTGAGGTTCTTATAATTGCTGCTGTTCTCGGTGCATTCCTGAATATGGTTCCGTATTTCTTCTATGATTTGACTGAAGTTAAGCAACGCGGAATTGTAAAGGTATTAAAAATCCGCGCAATGTTTGAGGATTACGGCAACGGAGTTCTTAAAGATGAGGACCTCGTTGAAGCAATTGACCTTATTAACGAGGCAAACAGCTTATATGAAGACAGAATTCATATGACAACAAAGGATGATATAAAGAGAGCCAAAAAGCTTCCTAAATCAACCGACGAAGAGCGTGAATTCAGAAAAGCTGAAATTGAAAGGCTGAAAAAGGAATACAAGGCCTTTGAAAACGAAAAAAAGCAAAAAATCAAGACTACAATGCAAAATGCGAAGGCTCTTCCGAAAAATACCGATGAAGAAAAAGCCGCAAGAAAGGCAGCAATTAAGCAGGCAAAAGCCGATAACCGCAAGTACAAGCGTTTAAATGACGATATTTCAGTATGCGATTTTGTTATCGACGAAATGAATAAATACAACACGCGCCGTATGCAGGCTCAATATGAGCGTTATTCAAAGCTTTATGCTCAAGGCACCGACGCAATTTATTCGGCAGATAAATCTGCATTAAAAGAAGCAAAGAAAATGCCTAAAGAAACGCACGAAGAGCGTGTATTAAGAAGCGACGCCATTACCTTTGCCCGTTTGCTTTTAGGATGTAAAAAGAATATTCTAAAATATTATCCAAACAAAAACTGCCATGAGCCTGATGAAGCTTTACTCAAGGAAGCTGAAAATATGCCTGAAGAAACACTTTCACAGCGCATTGCAAAGAAGAAGGCTATAAAAGCATATGTTAATGAAAAATCAAAATATGTTCGTTCGGTAAAAATACTACTTGACGCAAAGCGCGTACTTACGGAAAAAGAAAATTTCGCGCACCTTGATGAAATACGCGAAAAATACAATGAATCAAAGGCAAGAACCGACGCCGCCTTTGCTTTGAAGAAGGAAGAGGCAGACAAGTTGGAGGCGCAGAGAAAGGCAGACCTTGAAAGAAGAAAGCAGGAAAGGCTTTCAAAGAAAGGCAAAGGAGGAAAGAAGAATGACTAAAAAAATAATTCCCGTATTAGTTTTAGTATTAATTATTTCCTCTGTATTTTGCGGATGTTCAAAGGAAGCTTTTTTAAATGCGCTCTCAATTGATACAAGCACCTATGATCCTGCAACCGAAATGGCAGCAGATGTTATGGGTAAAACCGTTTCTCAAAAGGATATCAAGAGCGGTGATTTTACTTATCTTCTGTTTTCAGACGGTACTGCGGCAGTAACGCAGTACAGCGGAAGCGAAGCCGTACTTGTTATTCCCGAGCAGCTTGACGGTCATACGGTTACAGCGCTTGAAAACAAATCTCTCTATAAATCAGAGATTACCGAGCTTGTTCTTCCCGACACACTTGAGGTTGTAGGCAACTATGCCGCGATGTACTGCGAAAAGCTTGAAAAGGTTACCTTTGGAGAGAATATCCGCAACATCGGTGTAAGCGCTTTTGAAAGCGAGGGCAATAATGCAACAAGCTCCGGAAAAGGCGTTTTAAAAACCTTGGTATGGAACGGCGCACCCGAAATTATAAGAGAAAAAGCGTTTTACTACAATGACAAGCTGACCGAAATTGTTTTGCCTAACGGAGTAAAGGAAATTGAGGACTGGGCATTTGCAAAATGCTTAAGTGCCGATAAAATAATACTCGGTCAAGGGCTTGAATTAATCGGTGACCACGCATTTTTAAAATGCCGTTCGGCAAAAGAAATATTCATTCCGGGAAGCTGTAAAACCGTTGAGGTAAGTGCATTCTATCAGTGCACCTCTGTTGAAAAGCTCACTATGGAAAACGGCGTTGAAACTCTGCGCAAGGGCGCATTTGAGGAATGTGAGTCACTCGAAAGCGTTGTTTTGCCAAACAGCATTACAGTTATGGAGCCATATATCTTTTATAACTGCACAGCATTAAAGGAATGCACAATGGGCGATGTTGATACTCTTGAAAAGGATATTTTCACAGGAGCAGAAAGCTTAACCGTTATCGCACCTGCACAAAGCAATACCGAGAAATATGCAGTTAAAAACGGTATCGGCTTTATTGCAGAATAAATCAAAAATATAAGTAAAATAAAACAGCACTCTCTTGTCAGGTTAAATTTCATCTGACTCGGGAATGCTGTTTTTTATTATATAAGAAATATTATTTTGAAAGCATTGTATATCTGTATGCAGGCAGAGTAATAATTCCTTTAACCGATTTTTCATCAAAAAGATTATATGAATTATCCCACTCCTCGCCAACAAAAATATTAATCTCCTCGTTGCTGTTATTAACTGCAACAAGAACGCTGTTTTCATCACAATCACGCCTGTAAGCCATAGCATCTCCGACGCAAAATACAGGTGTAAGCTCACCGCTGACCAAAGCCTTACAGCCATGGCGTATCTGACCCAATCTTTTATACCATTTCAAAAGCTCTTTATTGGGATTACTCCAATTCATACATGCCCTGTTAAACGGGTCCTTCATACCCTGCATACCGATTTCATCTCCGTAGTAAATTGACGGAACACCGGGAAGAGTATACTGAATGAACGAAGCCATTTTAAGCATGGAAACGCCTTTTAAATAGTCATATTCACAAAGTACATTATGCTCATACTGCCAGTGTCTGCCTTCTCCCTCGCAATCGGGGCCTGCAAGGCGGGTTATTGCCCTTTCGGTATCATGCGTTCCTATATGATTCATCAGCACATTAAGCACCTGAGGCGGATAATTTTCGATTATACCCATAATGCTGTCAATAAAATATTGAGCGTGACCGAAGCGGACAAAATTAAGAATTGCATCTGCAAAGGGATAATTCATAACCGAATCGAGCTGATTTCCAAGAAGATAACGGCGTCTTTGACCGTATGCAATTTTATCCGTTGCGTCCTCCCAGACCTCGCCGATAATTATTGCGTCCTTATTTTCCTCTTTAACCGCTTTGCGCAAATCGTCAAGAAAAATATCGGGAAGCTCGTCGGCAACATCCAATCGCCAACCGCTTATTCCGCATCTTAACCATTTTCTCAAAATACCGTTTTTGCCGCATATATATTCACGATAGCTTTCGTTTTCCTCTGCAACCTCCGGAAGAAGCTTTATTCCCCACCAAGCGTGGTAATCATCAGGCCATTCGATAAATTTATACCAATCAAAGTATTTACTTTCCCTGCTGTTATACGCGCCGACGGTATCGTAACGGTTATACATATTAAAGTATTTGCTGTCGCAGCCTGTATGGCTGAAAACTCCGTCGAGAATAATTGATATACCGTATTTTTCTTTGGCGGTTTTACAAAGACTTTTTAAATCCTCCTGTGAACCTGCAAGAGGGTCAATTTTTTCATAATCGGCAGTATCGTAACGATGATTTGAATGGGCTTCAAAAATAGGATTGATATATATACAGGTAACTCCGAGCTGTGAAATATACGGTAGCTTTTCTTCAATACCCTTTAAATCACCGCCGAAGAAATCATTATTCCATACCCCGTTCATATCTTCCTCGCGCCAATAAGGCTCCTCGCCCCATTTTCTCATAACACGAACAGAAGGAACATTCTGCTTTTTTTTGCCGGAATTATAAAAGCGGTCGGGAAAAATCTGATAAATTATTCCGCCCTTTAAAAAATCAGGCGTTTTAAAATTCTTATCATAAACGGTTTGCTGAAACTCAATATTTTCGGAATTAAGCTCGCCTATTCCCTTGCCGTTATTCTTAACAAGGCTTTTTCCCCAAGGGGTTTCAAGCTCAAAATGATAAAAATAAAGCCCCGGTGTTGTTGCACAAAAGTGAAGCTCCCAATACTCGTTATCATCACCGCACATTCCTGCCCAGAACATATTGTAATAAGCCGTGTCCTCTCCGTCCTTTGTAACGGCAAGAGTTGCACAGCTGCATTTGCAATCACGGGGAACTATGATGCGAAGCTTGCATTTTTCGTCTGTAGCGATTGCAGATATTTTTGACTTGTATGCTTTATTTCTTGAATTGAAAATTAGCATAATTCCCTCTTAACACACCAAAAGACACGGTAATACCGTGCCTTGGCAGATTCTTTTTTAATCTTGATTATTTTGATCTTTTAGCCGGTTTCTTTTTGGGAGATGACTCTTTTTTAGAAGCGGCTTTTTTGTTTGCTCTTGGAGACATCGGAGCGCTCTTTTTTGAGGTCTTTACAGGCTCGTCGGCAAAAGCAACAGGCTTTGTATTCCAAATATTATTTGCATAATCCATTATTGAACGGTCTGCGCTGAATACACCTGCACCGCTGATATTCATAAGAGACATTCTTGCAAAACGCTCTTTATCCTTATAAGCCTCGGCTGAAAGGCGCTGTGCCTTTTGGTAATCGGCAAAATCGGCAAGAGCCATATACTGGTCAACATTCATAAGCATTGATGTTATCTCGCCGAAGGACTTACCGTTAACGCCTGAAGAAATAAACTCAATTGCCCCTCTCAATACATCATTATTCTGAATATACTGCATAGGATTGTAGCCGTTTCTTTTAAGCTGTTCAACCTCCGGAGTTTTCATACCGAAAATGAATATATTGTCTTCTCCGACTGCGTCAAAGATTTCAACATTTGCACCGTCAAGAGTACCGAGTGTAACAGCACCGTTTAACATAAGCTTCATATTGCCCGTACCTGAAGCCTCGGTACCGGCAAGAGAAATCTGCTCGGAAATATCTGCTGCAGGCATCAGTGCTTCTGCAAGAGAAACGCTGTAATCCTCCATAAATACAACCTTAATTCTGCCCTTAATATCAGGGTCATTATTGATAACCTTGGCAAGCGCGTCAATAAGCTCAATAATCTTTTTAGCCATAAAGTAGCCCGGAGCTGCCTTTGAAGCAAAGATATATGTTCTCGGCTCAAAATCCATTGAAGGATTTGCCTTTAACATTTGATATTCTGCGATTATATTAAGAACATTCAACTGCTGGCGCTTATACTCGTGAAGCCTTTTAACCTGAACATCAAAGATTGATGTAGGGTCAATTTCAATATTATTCTTCTTTTTAACTATATCGGCAAAGCGCTCTTTATTTTCCAGCTTGATTGCAGAAATTCTTTCAAGAACCTGTTTATCATCGGCATAATCGCGAAGCTTAAGAAGCTCGTCGCTCTTTGTAATGAAAGAATCTCCGATAAGCTCCGTGATAAATTCTGTAAGCTTAGGATTTGCCTGACAAATCCAGCGTCTGAAGGCAATTCCGTTTGTAACATTTTTAAACTTATCGGGTGTAATTGTGTAAAAATCGTTGAAAACCGTATCCTTAAGAATTTGAGAATGAAGAGCGGATACACCGTTTACGGAATGGGAACCGGCAACGCAGAGGTTAGCCATACGAACTACTCCGCCGGAGAATATTGCCATTCTCTCAACCTTATCAGCATCGTGAGTTGCACCCCAGACATATGCACGGAAGCGGTTGTCAATTTCCTTTGTAATTTCGTAAATACGAGGAAGAAGCCTTTTATAAAGGTCCTCACTCCAGCACTCAAGTGCCTCTTTCATAACAGTATGGTTTGTATAAGCAACTGTTTTTGTAACAATATTCCAAGCTGAATCCCAATCATATCCGCATTCATCGAGCAAAATTCTCATAAGCTCCGGAATAGCCATTGTTGGGTGGGTGTCATTGATATGAATAGCAACCTTGTCAGGAAGATTATCCATTGTGCCGTACTTTGTAAGATGGCGCTGAATGATATCCTGAATTGATGCGGATACGAGGAAATACTGCTGACGAAGGCGCAGAGATTTGCCTTCAGGGGTATTATCCGCAGGATAAAGAACCTTTGAAATTGCCTCTGCCATAGCAGATCTTTCCATAGCTTTAATGTATGAGCCTGAATTGAAAAGGCCCATATCAAGCTCCGGCTTTCTTGCAGCCCAAAGGCGAAGGCGCGAAACGCCCTTTCCTTTACCCGAAACATACATATCATAAGGTATAGCGGTTACGGTGTTGCAATCCCTGTACTCAACATGGTGGTAATCACCGTCCCAGCTATCCTCAATCCAGCCTTCAAACTTAACCTCAACTGCTCTCTCCTCACGGGGAACAAGCCATACCTCTCCGCCCGGAAGCCAAAAATCAGGAAGCTCTGTCTGCCAACCGTCAACAAGCTTCTGCTTAAAAATACCTGCCTCATATCTGATTGAATATCCCATTGACATAAAGCCGTTTGTTGCGAGTCCGTCAAGATAACACGCTGCTAGACGGCCCAATCCGCCGTTGCCCAAGCCTGCGTCCGGCTCCTCGTCATAGAGCTTATCAAGCTTAACATCAAACGAAGCAAGAGCCTCGTCAAACACTTCTGTCAAGCCGAGATTGTAAAGATTATTTTTAAGCGAACGGCCCATAAGAAATTCCATACAGAGATAATAGATTTCCTTGGAATCCTGACCCTTAGCCTCCTGACGAAATTCACTGTTCATCTGCGAAAGCTTATCGCGTACAATCATTGCAACTGCTTTATAATACTGCTCGTTTGTTGCGGTTTTAGGATCCACGCCAAAGAAATGGCTAAGCTTATCATTGATAGCCTTCTTGGCCTGCGCTACTGTCATTTTTTTCATACAAATCCTCCAAAAAATATTAAAAAATACGGTAAATATTTCAATTGCTTTTGTTAATTATATACTAAAATACCGACTTTGGCAATAGCAAGTATAAATATGCCTGTTAATTATTTTTTCTCTTTGACAAAAATCTGCCAAGTAACAGCCTTACCAATTCCATTATAGGCTTGATATTGAACAATACCATTGCTATAAGAAGAACAGCCTCAACAGCATAGAGAAGAATGCCTTTTTGTAAATAAAGCATCAAAGCGCTTTGGGCAATCAATATAATCGTTTCAACAATCATAAGAGGCAGATTATAGTTGATTTTAATATATCTTCTTGCATTTGCTCCCCTTGTAATAAACACCATCAAAAATGCAAGCACGGTTGCAACAGCAGCGCCGTTTGCGCCTATACGGGGGATAAGAATGAAATTGAAAACAAGATTTGTTACAGCACCGGAGCTTGCGGTTAAAAGCGCCATAAGCGATTTTTTCTCCGACATATAAACAGAGGCAAGGAAATTGACTATACATGAATATGTTGTTGCTATTATCAGTATAGGAACAAATTTCCACGATTCATAGTATGAATCTGCAACAAGAATGGTTGTAATAAACTGGCAAAATACAATCAAAGCTGACGCAACAGTGAATACTCCGCCGCTGTAAACTCTGAATACATTTGTAAAAAATCTTGCTTTGCTTTCCTTATCGGAATCATCTACAGCCGAAAGCTGCCATGCGTCAATGAATATCTGTGAAAACAGTATAACGAAATTAGGAATTTTAGACGCCGCCGTATAAAGTCCGTTTGCAGATGAATTAATAAAGCCGGTTATCATATATCTGTCCGAAACATTAATTACCCACCAAAGAATAACAGTAGGAACAAGAGGCGCACAATATTTAAGCATCTGCTTTGCAATGCTTTTATCCACGCCTTTTGGCTTAATATAATTACAAAGCTTTGCCGTAATTGTAAAAAAGATAATTGAGCAGGCGTCTGAAGCGATAATCGCAACAATATAGCCTGTTACGCCCCATTTAAACGGTCCTAAAAACAGAATTGTAAAAAGAAGCGTTGTTGCTGTCGCAATAATACCGTCAACTGCAAAAAGCTTAACATGACCGCTTCCGCGCACAAACTGCTGGCAAAGCTGACGGAAGCTTGAAACAAGAACAAATGCCAGAATTAAAAGAATATAATCTCCGAGCCTGAAATCATTAATCTGAATCAAGCTCAACGGATATGCAAAAACAAGGAATATTATAAATCCTATCAGCGTAGTACGAACGCCGACAGTAAAAACATCTCTTTTATCAGCCGCCTTATCAAGAGCAAAGCGAAGCGCGGCACTGTTTACAGCAAGGGTTACAATCGGGATAAGGACATTAACAGTCTGCTGAATCAAATCCGCAGCGCCGTAATCGCCGGTGCCCATCATTCTCGTAACAAAAGGCATCAGCAAAAACGACAGTATTTTCGATGAAAATGTACCTATGGCAAATATTATTGTATTTGACGCCAGCTTTTTGTACTTATCCAATCAAATAATCTCCTTAATAACTCCATTTACCGTCTTTGAAAGTGATTGTATTATCACTTGACGAGGAAGTGTAAATACAGCTTCCTTTATAAGTATTTCCCCCGTCGGAGGTTTTTGAACCGAAGAGAAAAACATACTGATAGCCGTATCCTATACCAAGGGTACCGCTGCTGTCGGCATTTGAAACAGAGAGCATCGTTTTTTTATCACCGGAATTCATATTAAGCTCTTTTGCCTTCATTTTACTGCCGTCTTTTTCAGTATAGTAAAGCCTGTTTGAATATATAACAGGATAGTCTGTAACATTGCAGTCCTCTAAAAGAGTAACGCTTTTTTCAGAGCCGAACTTTCTTCTGCAAAGGTTGAAGGTATCGTCGCTCTGCTTTTCATAATAATAAAAATAACCGCACTCAAGCTGAAGCTTTGTTATTTTATCGCCCTTTGTATCGTCCATAAAATAGCGTCTGTCATTCTTATTATTAATGTTTACGGTTATATATTCATAATAATCGGCCACCTCGTCATATTGAGTAAAGAATACTCTTGAAAGAGAAATGCCGACAAATTTTACCTTTTTATCAGCGGGAGCTGTATATAAAACTGTTTTTGAAAGGTCGTTAGTATTTATATAGCCTACAGTATTATCGGTTCCTGTAAAGAAAATTTTATCATTATAAAGATAAGCAAAGCTGATGTTATCCGAAACATTAACCATATCACCGCCTATAATCTGCGATTTTTTGAGCTTATCCGTTTTTGAATCTATAAGATAGATATAGTCGCCCAAAACATTAAGGCATTTAAAGGTGTAATTTTTTACATTCACCTCACTGTTAGCTTCGGCATTTGGTTCAAATCTGTAAATTCCCTTTTTGGGTATACTGTAATATATGTATGATGAGCTGTAGGTTACTGCGCCGTTTGTTTTATTCAGAAGATTTCCGATTTGATTTCCCTGTAATGAGGTATCAAAGGCAAAATCGTCAAACTCAACATAATCATAATTGCCGGGTTTTTCGGTTGTAGTGACCTTTGTTGTAGTCGGGGCAGTTGTTGCTTGCGTTGTTGTTTTGCCGAAAACATCTTCCTGAACAAACGCAACCGCCTGTTGAATTTTATCATTTGGTATAAGAGCAGAAAAATCAAAATTCGGGTCACATATTTTAACTGTAATGAAAAACGCCGCAACAGCCAAAATTATTATTGCAAGAAAAATCAAAAAATTCTTTCCCGCTTTTTTTCTTTTACGAGCCTTTTGGCGCTTTTTTCTTTCTATCACGCGTGTATTTTCGTCCATTATCTAACCTGTCCGTTTCCGAATATTAAGTATTTAACAGTAGTAAGCTGCGGTAAGCCCATAGGGCCTCTTGCATGAAGCTTTTGAGTTGATATACCTATTTCTGCGCCGAGGCCGAATTCTCCACCGTCGGTAAATCTTGTTGAGGCATTATGATAAACCGAGGAAGAATCTATCCTTGACATAAAAATTTCTGCGTTATCATCATTATCTGTTATTATTGCCTCCGAATGGCCTGTTGAATTTGCATTGATATGCTTTATTGCTTCATCAAGGCTATCAACGGTTTTAACACTGATAATATAATCTAAATATTCTGTTGAATAATCCTCTTCACTTGCAGGCAAAATATCAGAGCACGCTCTCCTTGCGCGCTCGTCGCCGCGGATTTCAACATTTTTTTCATCAAGCCTTGCTTTTATTACGGGCAATGCTTTATCAATTATTCTGCTGTGAATAACAAGGCTTTCACACGCATTGCATACGCTTATTCTCTGCGTTTTTGCATTATAAATAATATTTGCCGCCATATCTGTATCGGCGAATTCATCAACATAAATATGGCAATTGCCCGAGCCTGTTTCAATAACGGGAACGGTTGAATTTTCAACAACCGCTTTAATAAGCGATTTTCCGCCTCTCGGAATTAAGCAGTCAAGATAATCCTTCATTCTCATCATTTCGTTTGCAGACTCTCTTGAGGTATCCTCAACAAGCTGCACTGAATCGGCAGGCAAGCCTGCTTTTTCAATTGCGTTTCTCATTATATCGGCAATTGCGATATTTGAATTAATTGCTTCCTTGCCGCCTCTCAAAACTGCCGCGTTTGAGCTTTTAAGGCAAAGAGCCGCAGCGTCAGCCGTAACATTCGGCCTTGCCTCATATATAATACCTATAACACCAATAGGGCAGGAAACCTTTTCGATTTTAAGCCCGTTAGGTCTTATTGTGCTTTCAATTATTTTTCCGCATGGGTCATCAAGACCGGCAACCTCAATACAGCCGTCTGCAATACCCTTTATTCTTTCTTCATTAAGCATAAGCCTGTCCAAAAGTCCCTTATTAAGGCCTGCTTTTTTGCCGTTTTCAAGGTCTTTTTTATTTTCTTCAATTATGAGAGCGCAATTTTCCATTAAAGCGTTTGCAATATTAATAAGCGCGTCATTCTTCTGCCGGGTTGTTGCGGATACAAGAATATCAGCCGCTTGCTTTGCATTAATTCCAAGCTGTTTTAACATCTAATCTTCATAGCCTTTCTGACAGCAGGCAGTAGCTTCCTGCCGCGGTATTTTATTGGGAAGGATATTATCCCTTTGCCGAAAAATATGTACCTATACTTACACCTGCCACTGCCTTATAAATTGCAGTAGGCTTTTCGCCGTTCATTATAATAACGGGAACTCCTGCGTCAGTAGCAATTTTAGCCGCCTTAATTTTTGTTAAAAAGCCGCCCGTTCCCTTTTCGCCGGCGCCGCCTGCTATTTCAAAAATCTCATCTGTAATCCTGTCAACCCTTGAAATAAGCCTTGCGTTTTCGTTTTCAGACGGATTACTGTCATAAAGTCCGTCGGTATCGGTAATCATTATAAGAAGGTCGGCTTCAATAATCTTTGCTACATTAGCACTCAAGCAATCGTTATCACCGTTTAAAAGCTCTTCAACATAAACAGAGTCGTTTTCATTTACAATAGGAAGAGCGCCGTAATCAAGAAGCTGATTAAAGGTATCTATTAAATGGTGCTTTTCCAACGGATTTTCCAATGTATCAGCCGTAAAAAGAAGCTGGCTTACGATAACGCCGTATTCTGAAAAAAGCTTGTCATAGAGAAACATAAGCTCGCACTGGCCGACTGCCGCAGACGCCTGAAGCCCTTTAGTAGTATCGGGCTTTGAAGAAAAGCCGAGCTTTGCCGCGCCGATTCCCACCGCACCGCTTGATACCAAAACAATCTCGTGACCCTCATTTTTTAAATCGGATAATACAGAAACCAATTTTGCCATTCTGGCAATATTTGTCTTACCCGTTTTATGAGTAAGCGTTGATGTTCCGACCTTAACAACAATTCGTTTTTTACCTTCCTCTTTTGCCATAGCACACTTCTCCACAATAATACAATTATCAGTATTATATCACATATATTTAAACAGTTAAATATATTTTTTGAATGTTTTTGAAATTTCGGTAAAAAATAGATGACGGAGGTAATACTATATGACTAAACGAGGATATATAAGAATTTTTTCTTTTTCCGCTGCAATTGTATTAGTGCTTGCGGGATATGCCGTGATAAATATGAACAGGGCAAACAATTATGAAGCAAGGCTTGAAAATTCATACCAGCAAAGCCTTAACGAGCTTTCGGAGAGCCTTGATTCAATCGAAACAAATTTAACAAAAAGCGTATATTCAAATTCCGATAAGATGCTGCTTGAAATAAGCTCTGACTTATATTCCGAATGTACCCAGGCAAAGGACGCTTTATCAAGGCTTCCCGTTGAGCAGATGAATCTCGGCTCAACCTATAAATTCATCAGTCAGGCAAGCGATTACGCGGCATATATTGCGCAGAAAATTGCGTCGGACAAGCCAATAACAGCCGAGGAACACAAAAATCTTACAACGCTCTTAAAATATTCACAGCAATTGAGCGACTCCGTTGATTCAATGGTAACACTCTGCAACAACGGAGGAAAAATTACGGCAAGCAAGGTCAAAAGCACTGATAATATTCAAATCAATGCGTTATCAACGGATATGACCTCTGCCGAAGATGTTTTTAAAGACTACCCTACTCTTCTTTATGACGGTCCGTTTGCCGACGCCGTGCTTAACCGCGAGCCCGAGCTTTTAAAGGGTGAAGACGCCGAAAGCCAAGAGGATGCAAGAGAAATTGCCGCATCCGCCCTTGCATGCAACATCAGTGAAATCAGCTATGAGGGTGACGAGGACGGCACTCTCCCCTGCTATGTTTTCAGCTTCGGTCAAAGGACAATAGGTATCACAAAAAACGGCGGTTATGTGGCATATATTCTTTACGGCGGTAAAATCACGCAATCATCAATTGACGAAAAAAACGCAATCAATATTGCGCAGAAGTATCTTTCCAAGCTCGGTTATGACGATATGACCGAAACCTATTATATGACCAATAACAATATATGCGTCATCAATTTTGCATATATAGACGATAATGTAACCTATTACAGCGATTTGATAAAGGTCGGCGTATCTATGAGCGACGGAAAAGTGCTTTCTCTTGAGGCAGAGGGATTTATAACAAATCACAGGGACAGAGAGGATTTTTCCGCAAAAATCAAAGAAGACGAAGCAATAAAGAATGTAAGCTCCTATCTTAATGTAATTGGTACAAAAAAATGCGTTATTCCTAAAGACAACGGCACGGAGACAATGTGCTATGAGCTTCACTGCGAAAGCAGCGAAACCAACGAAGAAGTGCTTATATATATCAATTCAAATACCGGCAAAGAAGAGGATATCATGCTGCTTCTTTATTCCGACGGAGGAACTTTAACAAAATAAATGTATAATTGAGAATATATCGGTAATGATAACAGCGAAAGGAAGTATTAGTGCGAAAGGCACGGACATCCGATTGCATTACCCTTTAAATGCTAATATACAAAGCATTTAAAGACGGCGTAATTGCCAGCACGCCTTGTTTTCCCACGCAAGGATTAAGTGTAATTTTTAATAAATTATTTGTGGGCAGAAAGGCTATGGAAATCAATATGAAAAGTAAAATTTTAATCATTGCAATGGCAGTATCAGTTATTGCAACAGTATTTATGGGCTGTGCGAACAATAATAACAACACCACTACAACCAACACAACAGCAGTATCGGAGGTTACGGATACAAGCAATACGACTGCAAATGCAACTAACACGACTACTAATGTAGGTGAAAAGGTTAGCACAAATGCCGACGCAGTAGGCGACGATATCGGTGAGGGTGTTAACGATATAGCAGACGGAGTAGGAGGAGCAGTTGACGAAGCAGGCGACGCAGTATCCGACGCATTAAGATAAATGAACATCTAATAAAAATCCCGTTTCTTATAAAAGAAACGGGATTTTTACGATATTTTATTTCATAAATTTCTTCCTGAAAACATCTTTAGGATCTTTTATAAGAAGAATTATAAGCCAGGCAATAAGGCCTATAACGGTAACAACAATACCGAGAATTGAATCATTCAGAATATCAGAAAAATCCTGATTGAAATATTCAGAATGAAGCTGCGCATATTCAAAAATAAAGTCAACAAACCACATCAAAGAAGCGCCCCAATAAATAACTGCAAGAACGCCGACTTTGTATGTATCCTTTTGAGCGTGGGTGTACCATATTACAGTAGCGACAATAGCCGCAATAACAGTAATCAATAAACACATAGTGCTGTCCTCCCGTTACGCTTTTTGTGAAACGAGCTTTGATTTGATTTTCTTCATTTTTGCATCCGCAACAGCGCAAATTGCTCCCCAAACAGCTGTTACAGTGGCAGCCATTGCTACACCTACGGTTGACATTTCGCTTAACATCTGCACTTTACTGTCAGGGTCGCTCATCGCCGTCAAAAACGGTGCAAACGGAACAATCTCTCCGTGCCAGATATGTTCAAAGGCAAGCAATAATATGCCACCCCAAAGTAATCCTGCAAGTAAGGTAAGCTTTTTTGACCATGAAATCTTGGTCGGAGCCTGATCAAGCTTATTACCGTCAGCTAATTTCGGAGCCTCGATTTTTTGCTCCTTCTTCTTAACTGCAACCAAAGCGGCAGTAACAACTATTGCCTCGGCAGCAGGAACTAAAAAACATGCCATTATTTTTCCTCCTTAATCTGTACGCAATATCTGCGGTTATATTTATGATAAACTTTTCACAATTTTTTACAAGCCCCCAGGGGGGTTATTTTTTTAAGATTAAAAATTTCAGACAAATCAGTCTTTGTTTTTAACGGCTAAAAATATGAAAATGATGCCGAACACGCTTGGCATACGGTGCTTATGGCAATACTTCTTAACGAATATTCCAACGAGCCTATTGACATACTTAAAGCCGTAACAATGCTTTTAATTGACTATATAGTAAAGATTGATGCCGGAGATACATAAGCATATGATAAAAGTAGAAAAAACCGCAGAAGCAAATTGAAGCTTCTGCGGTTTATCGGTTTATTTAGTAATTATTTGTTAATCTGCTTTGAGTATTTAGCAAGATAAACGGTTCTCATAAGGAAGCATTCTGCTTTAGGAACATAGTGTGGACGGTTGAAGATATTAACATCAATAACAGCCTCACAGCCCTTATCCATAATAATTTCAAGAGCCTGCATATCGCCATCGTTATTGCCTGTAATAAGCGCTCCGTTGCCCTGAATAAGAACAGCGTTTCTATCCTCAATAGCTTTGCCGATTTTCTTTGCACATTCGTCGGTTTCGCCGTTAATCCAAGGACAGCATTTTACATCAAGACCTACGATTTGAGCAAAATCGTCAATCATAGGAAGCATATCGTCGCCGGTGCAAGATACTGCAACAACATCGGGATCGGTGATATGCTTAATCATTGTGCAATCCTCTTCTTCATAAATTGCTTTATGAATTTTAGAGCATTTAGGAGCAATACCGTTTATACCCAAGCCTGTTTCTATATCAACATCAACGCTGGTATCCCCTACTGTAAGAGTAAAGATACTGCCGTTTCTTACTGATGAGCCGAGGTCGCAGATAGATTCCGGCATTTCGCCCGACTCTGTCTTATTAAGGAAAAACGCTCTCTTTGCATCGTCTGAATATTCCTTTGCCCATGAATGACGAAGGAAATTATCCTTAATGACTTTTTCACAGCATTTTTCAAGTGTTTCTGCAAGCTCAAATGCCTGCTCATATGTATCGCCCATACAAACCGTACCGTGATGCATAAGCATAATTGCACGGCTGCTTGGGTTCATCATCATACACATTTCAACCTTCTTGCGAAGTGAATTTGTTGTTGACATGGCATAATCGGCAACAGGAACTATATCGCCGAGAACAGGTTTAAACTCATCATAAACATTTCTGATTTCCATACCCGTAATGCTGACAATAGTGGCAGCCTTCTGATGAGTATGGATAACGAAATCAACTGTAGGATGGTGTCTGTAAGCAGCGGCATGAACGCCCTTTTCTGATGATGGCTTGATATCGCCCTCATGTGAGCAATCATCGATATTAACTACTACAACCTCGTCAGGTGTAAGGGTTTCATATGCTCTTCCCGATGGGGTTATAACAAATTGAGTTTCGCTTATTCTTGCAGAAACATTACCCCAGGTACGAGCAATAAGACCTGTTTCAACAAGCTTTTTACCTGCTTCAACAACTAATCTTTTAGCTTCTTCAATTTCGTAAGCCATAATTATTAATTCCTTTCAAAATCTGTAAAAGAGGTGGCCAAAGTGACCACCTCTGGTTTATACTAATCAGTCGGCAATTTTGCAGCAGTTTTTGAAAACATTTTCAAATCTGTTAAGGCAGTCGTCAATCATTTCTTCTGTATATGCAGCAGAGGTGTAAAGACGGGAGCCTGCAAGAGTTACAAGACCTTCTGCCATATAAGCAGCGCCCATATGCTGCATCTCTGTCTGACGGCGGCCTGTTTCCTTAAGTGTATGAGGAATAGTCCAAGGATGCTTCCAGTCAACCTTGAAGTGCATTGTACCAACAGTATCAAGGTGGCAAACAGAGCCCTGATTGAAGCATACGAAAGGAAGGTCATATTTCTTAATAAGAGCCTTAAGACCTGCAACAAGTCTGTCAGCCATCTGACCTGCAACCTGACACGCATTTCTCTTTTCGATTTCACAAATTGCAGTATAGCCTGCACAGCAGGAAATAGGTGTAGCAGCCATTGTACCGCCGCACATAGCCTTATGTATCTTCTTGCCCTCTGACTTATCAAGACCTGCACCGAGATACTTCATAACCTCTCTGTGACCGCCGATACCGCCTGCGCCCGGATAACCGCCGGCAATAACCTTACCGAAGATTGTGATATCAGGATCAATACCAAAGTAACCCTGTGCACCTGACATACCGATACGGAAGCCTGTTACAACCTCGTCGCAAACAAGCAAAGCACCGTACTTACGGCAAAGTGCCTGTACGCCCTTAGGGAAGTCCTTATCAACAGGACGGGTACCTGATTCAGGGCCGATTGCTTCGATGAATACTGCAGCTGTACCGCCGCGGAATTTATTGATGATGAGCTTCTTCTCAAGTGATTTGAGGTCGTTAGGGAAGAACTCCTGTGTATGCTTAAATACGAAAAGCGGAACGCCGTGGGACTGAAGATTGAGTGTACCCGGTACACGCATACCCCAAGCAAGCTGATCTGACCAGCCGTGGTAAGCGCCGCCCATTTTGATTATGTTCTTATGACCTGTAGCAAGACGAGCAACACGAACAGCGCACATACAAGCCTCTGTACCTGAACCGAGCATACGGAACATTTCTACTGAAGGAACGCTTTCGCTTATCTTCTTTGCAAGCTTATATTCATACTCATGGAAAAGACCTGTTGAAGGACCGCAGTCATCAAGAAGCTCCTTAACCTTTTCTCTTACAACATCGTCGTTTGAACCGAGGATTGTAGGACCGCCTGCCTGAAGGAAGTCATAATACTCGTTACCGTCGATATCATAAAGCTTTGCGCCCTTTGCCTTTGTCATAACGATTGGGAAAGGATAGTTGAAAGCAAGGTTATGCTGTACACCGCCGGGAATTACTTCCTTAGCCTCTGTAATCATAGCCTTTGATTTTGCGCACTTCTTTTCAAAATACTCTTCCTCGTATTTTTTAAGTGCTTCAGGACTGATTGAATAAATAGGCTTTTTGATGAGAGCGTCAAGCTGAGCTGTAACTGCTGCTGCATCGAGATACTCAGAAATTGAAAATCTTGTATCCATAATTATTTCCCCCTTAATATATCCGTGAGCAGTCGCTCACTCTTTAGGTATAAGCAAGCGCTCACTAAATTTACATTTTTTAGTATATCACTTTTTAATAATTTGTCAAATGATATTTGATGAAAATTTGGTCATATTTATTGCAAATATGTTAAAATAATGTTAGTATATTAACAATAAGTGCAACGAGGGTAAGGGAGATTTGTAGGTCTTGCACAAAGAAAAGCTCTGTTTTTGTGCAAAGCTACAAAATTTATAAAATGGCAAAAAAACATTACTATAAGGATGCTTTTGAACGCGCCTCAAAGGAACGCAGGGAAAAAATCCTTGAAGTCGGAATAGAAGAATTTTCTTCAAAAGGCTATGAAAACGCAAACATAAATGTTATTGCAAAAAAATGCGGAATATCAATAGGACTTATGTATAAATATTTCTCAACAAAAGAGGATTTATTCATAACCTGCCTCAATCACGGAATGGAGATACTTGAGCAGGCTCTTTATGATATTATGCAGAGTGATGATAAGCTTCTTGTTAAAGCAGAAAAGCTTATACGAACCACCTGTATGCACTCAAAGAAAAATTCGCACTATATAAAAATGTATAATGAAATAACGGCCGAAAAAGGCTTTGATAAGCGCACAAGAGAAATAGTTGAGCAGATTGAAAGCAAAAGAAGCTCAATGTATATTACATCAATAACACAGGCATTTGAAAAAGGCGATGTGCGCTCCGACCTCGACCCTAAATTCTTCGCCTTTTTCCTTGACAATCTTTTAACACCGCTTCAGTTTTCATTCACATGCGACTATTATAAAGAAAGATTCAGAGTTTATACGGGAGTTGATGTTAACGAAATGGACGACGACCAGATAGTTACACAGCTTCTCAAATTCATTGAATCCGCCTTTACATTTGAAAAATAAAATATTTTTATATACGGAGGACAATATGAGCAAATATGTAATCACCTATGATATCGGAACAACCAGTATTAAAACCTGCTTAATTGAGATTGACAGCACAATGAACATTCTCGCTTCTTCAACAGAGGGATACGGACTTTATGTTGATGAAGAAACAGGTGTTAAGGGCGGAGCCGAGCAGGACGCAGACGAATGGTGGGAGGCAATGTGCGTTACTACCAAAAAGGTTTTTGAAAAAGCTCCTAATATTAAAAAGGAACAGATTGAGGGCATTAGCTTCTGTTCTGCAATGCAGGGTCTTGTTCTTGTTGATAAAGACGGAAAATGCATCCGCCGTCCTATGACATATATGGACCAAAGAGCAAGAGATGAGCTCAAAAAAGGTATTGCTCACGGCTTTCAGATTGCAGGCGCAGAGGTTACAAAGTTGCTTAAATATCTTAAGTATACAGGCGCAGTATCGTCATCTGTTAAAGACCCTATTTGGAAATACAAATGGGTTGAGGCTCACGAGCCTGAAAACTTTAAAAGGATTTACAAATGGCTTGATATAAAGGAATATCTCATCTGCCGTGCAAGCGATGAATTTGTAATGACAACCGACTCGGCATTCGCAACGCTTCTTTATGATACAAGAAAGGGCCACGAGGGCTGGTGCAAGCCGATATGCGATATGGTCGGCGTCAATATAGAGCACCTTCCGAAAATCAAGAAATGCACCGAAAAGGTAGGAGAAATAACCGAAACGGCAGCAAAAGAGCTTGGTCTTGCCGCAGGTACGGCTGTTTACGGCGGAGGCGGCGACGCCTCTCTCATAGGCGTAGGCGCGGGCGCTGTTGAAAACGGAGACACTCACATTTATTCAGGCACATCGGGTTGGGTAGGAACCGTATGCGCAGAGCAGACGGTTGACGCAGGTGCAATGATGGCGGCAATTGTCGGAGCTGACCCTGAATCATATAACTACTTCGGTGAGCTTGAAACCTCGAACAAATGCGTAGGCTGGGTTAAAGACCACCTTGCGCTCGACGAGATAGGCGTATTTCTTAAAAAATACGGAAATGCGGCAGACAGTCTTGAGCAGATTGAATTTAATATGTACGATTATCTTGAAGAGGTAATTGATTCGATTCCGGCAGGCTCAAATGGCGTTATCTTCACTCCTTGGCTTCACGGCAACCGCTGTCCTTTTGAGGATCCGAATGCGGCAGGTATGTTCTTTAACATTCGCCTTGAAACAGGAAAGACGGAGCTTATTCGTTCTGTTGTTGAGGGAATTTGCTTCCATATGCGCTGGATGCTTGAAAGGCAGGAGAAGAAGGTTAAAACCTCAAAAGCCATACGCTTCTGCGGCGGCGGAGCTTTGGGCGCAACAACCTGCCAAATCCTTTCCGATATTCTTCAAAGAGACATTGAGGTCGTTGATTCACCTCAAAATATCGGTGCAGTAGGTGCAGCCGCCTGCATAGCGGTAGGTACAGGAGTTATACCGACAATGAAGGATGTCAAGAAGCTCATTCCTGCAAAAACTACATATCATCCTAACAAAGCAAACAAAGAGGTTTATGATAAAAACTTTAGGGTATATCAAAACCTTTATAAATGCAATAAGGAAAATTTTGCAATACTTAACGGTTAATACATATTTTAATAAGGCACGGTGCTTCACCGTGCCTTTTAGTTATATTGCAAAAAAATATTTTTAATGCAGACAGTTTTGAATTAATTTACGTCTATATAAGTGAAGAGCTCTTAAAGCAACTAAAGAAAGGCGGATAAATATGTTTAATAAAAATAAAAGAAAAGGTATGATAAACCAGGCTGTATTGGATTTAAGAAAATATACACCGCAGGCACTTGAAAATGTCAGACTGATAAATTCTTCCTTGGTAATTTTTTCCGAAAACCCGAGCGAAGAATTAATGACGGCGTACGGAAATGTTCAAACAAAAAATGTTGCAATTACATTA
>JBJEPL010000071.1:0-1906 GCA_051881215.1 Eubacterium sp.
TAATTGCCATTTCAAAATTAGGCGCAATGCTCATAACCTCGCCGGTTGCTTTCATTTGAGTTCCAAGCCTTCTTGAAGCGTTGACAAATTTATCAAAGGGCCATTTAGGAAGCTTTACAACAACATAGTCAAGCGTTGGCTCAAAGCAGGCGCAGGTTTTGCCTGTAATGTCGTTCTTTATTTCATCAAGCGTATATCCTAAAGCAATTTTTGTTGTAACCTTTGCTATCGGATAGCCCGTTGCTTTTGAAGCAAGCGCAGATGAGCGGGAAACCCTCGGATTAACCTCAATAACCGAATATTCAAAGCTTTCGGGATTAAGCGCAAACTGACAGTTGCATCCTCCCTCAATTCCAAGCTCCGTGATTATATCAAGCGACGCCGAACGCAGCATCTGATATTCTTTATCCGCAAGCGTAACAGCAGGCGCAATAACAATACTGTCGCCCGTGTGAACGCCTACAGGGTCGAAATTTTCCATAGAGCAGACAGCTATAACATTTCCTATGCTGTCGCGCATAACTTCAAATTCGATTTCCTTCCAGCCGGCAATGTACCGCTCAACCAATACCTGCGTAATAGGGGAGAGCATCAAGCCGTTTTTGGCAATTATCTCCAATTCCTTTTCGCTTTGAGCAACACCGCCTCCTGCACCGCCTAAAGTGAACGCAGGGCGGATAATAACAGGATAACCGATTTGAGCCGCAATCTCTTTTGCATGCTCAACGGTAGTTGCAATATCACTCGGCACAACAGGCTGACCGATTTTCAGCATCGTGTCACGAAACATCTGCCTGTCTTCAGCCTTGTCAATCGCCTGGGCATTTGTTCCGAGCAGCTTTACTCCCATTTTATCAAGGTAGCCGTCCTTTGCAAGCTGCATACCTATCGTAAGACCCGTTTGACCTCCGAGACCGCAAAGAATAGAGTCGGGCCTTTCTTTTTCAATTATTCTTTTTACTGTTTCTTCCGTCAGCGGCTCAAGATAAATGTGGTCTGCAAGCGCCTTATCGGTCATTATCGTAGCAGGATTTGAATTGACGAGAACAACCTCGATACCCTCGTCTTTAAGGACACGGCATGCCTGCGCTCCTGCATAGTCAAATTCAGCCGCCTGACCTATAACAATAGGTCCCGAGCCGATAACAAGAACTTTTTTAATATCTTTGTTAAGAGGCATCATTTATTACCTCCCATCATATCAATAAATTTATCAAAAATAAATCTTGTGTCATGAGGACCCGAACATGCTTCTGGATGAAACTGAACGGAAAACGCCATCTTATCCTCGTAATCAATGCCCTCGCAGGTGTTGTCATTCGCATTGATATAGCTGACCTTTCCTCCTGCCTGCTCAACCGACTCGCTTACAACAGCATAGCCGTGGTTTTGCGATGAAATAAAGGTTCTTCCCGTTTTAAGATTTTTAACAGGCTGATTAACGCCTCTGTGTCCGTATTTGAGCTTTGTCGTTTTTGCTCCCTGCGAGAGCGCTAAAAGCTGATGACCGAGGCAAATAGCAAATATCGGCTTCTTTCCGATAAGCTTTTTAAGCTCTTCAATTGCCTGTGTGTTTTCTTCAGGGTCGCCCGGTCCGTTTGAAAGCATTATTCCGTCAGGGTCAAGCGATAAAATATCCTCTGCCTTTGTGTCATAGGGAACAACGGCAACATTACAGCCTCTTTTGTTAAGCTCTCTTACAATATTGCTCTTTGTACCGTAGTCAATCAGCACAACATTATACTTGTGATTGTCGGCTCCGCTCATTGCAGGCTTTTTTGAGGACACCGATTTAACAGCGTCGGTTATTTTGTAAGCCTTGATTTTATCAAAGTCAACATTCCTCGGATCATCGGTAATAAGAGCGTTTATAACTCCGCTTTCACGGATTATTTTTGTTATCTCT
>JBJEPL010000072.1:0-1892 GCA_051881215.1 Eubacterium sp.
ATAACGGGTATATAAGTATTTCTCCCGTAGGCGGAATTGACCCGAGAGTTGTTATTGACAGAGTTGTAGTTGTTAACAATATAAATGGTGTTATCGGGGCAAAGCCTGTCCACCTGCTTTCTGATGAAGAAAAGAAAACAGCGCCGAGCTTTAAAAATCTATATGTTGATATCGGCGCTACGGATAAAGATGAAGCTTTGAATTATGCTTCTTTGGGAGATTATGTGTATTTTTCGCAGTCGTTTAAGGAGTTCGGCGACGGTTATATTATGTCAAAGGCACTTGACGACAGAATAGGATGTATGCTTTTAATAGAACTTATTAAAAGTGATTTGGAATATGACACATATTTTTGTTTTAATGTTCAGGAAGAGGTTGGTTTAAGAGGTGCTCAATGCACCGCGTTTTCTGTTCAAAGCGATGTATCTGTAATTCTTGAAGCAACAACAGCTGCCGATTTGTGTGCTGTTACCGGCGGTGACAGAGTTTGTGTTTTAGGTAACGGTCCCGTTGTCTCCTTTATGGACGGCAGAACTGTTTATGACAGGGATTTATATAATCTGGCTGTAAATACTGCAAAAGAAAACGGAATTAAAGTTCAGACAAAAACCGCCGTTGCAGGCGGTAACGATGCCGGAGCAATCCAAACAGCAGGAAAGGGAAGCAGGGTCATTGCAATTTCGCTTGCATGCAGATATATTCATTCGGGCGCAAGCGTCGTTAAAAGCAGTGATATAGATGAAACAAAAAAATTAATAAAGGCATTATTACCGAAATTATATGATTGAAAAAATAAACTGTATAAATGATTTTGACGGATACGGCATAACCGATATCTATTCTATACGAATTAAATCTCTGCTTACGGCTTATGGTTGTAAATATGATTTTGCATCATTTTACCGTCAGCTGTCGGCAGATAAGAAGATAACCGCCGTTATATCAAGGCTTGATAATGATTTTACGCTCTCTTTTAATAATGACTGTAACAATGATGAGCTTGCGGAATTTTTCAGCCTTTCGGGGTATGACTCGGTTTTATGTGATGAAGCATTTACCTTGACTGACTCCTTTGACAGCGGTTATGTTATGGTAACAGATAAGAAAAAGGAAATTCATAAGCCCGGGATAAGCATTAACTATTATCCGAAGCTTATGGATATTTTCAACCTTGTTAATTACGAGAAAACCGAATTTGATTCCTGGTATGTTGATGTAAGCCATCGCATTCGCCACAATTGCGCAAAGGCAGCGTCTGTAGAGATTGACGGAATTACGGTATCAAGCGGTGTTTTTTCATCAATTTATAACGATGACGCAATATTGACCTCGGTTCAGACAATGCCTGAATTTCAAAACAGAGGTTACGCAAGTGCTCTTGTATCCGAAATGATTTGCGATATCAAGGGCAGGGTTTTTCTTATGAGAGAGGAAAACAGAAACGAAAATTTTTATAAAAATCTCGGATTTATAAACTGCGGAAGATGGAGAAGCTACAGATGATTCCTTTTTTTGATATAAGTGAAAGAGTAGAAAAAATTTCAGAAAACGCTCTTGAAATGTGTAAAGAGCAGTTTGAAAAAATAGAGAGAATTACCGAATATAATCAGCTTAAGGTTCAAAAAGCCTTTATAGATAACGGAATTTCGGAAAGTCACTTTACCTCAACAACCGGCTATGGATACGGCGACAGAGGGCGCGAAGCGCTTGACAGGGTATGGGCTGATGTTTTCGGTGCGCAGGATGCAATTGTAAGGCATAATTTTACCTGCGGAACTCACACCCTTGCAACAGCCTTATTCGGTGTATTAAGACCTAATGATAAAATGCTTTGCGTAACCGGAACTCCGTATGATACTATCCACAATGTAATAGGCATTACAGGGTCGGAT
>JBJEPL010000073.1:0-23104 GCA_051881215.1 Eubacterium sp.
TAATAAGCTGTGAGGATACGATGAAATAATTTTCTTTATCGGTTTTTGCCCTAAATTTGTCAAGGTTTACACCGTGGTCGATAATTTCTTGGGATATACATTTATCGGGAATATATTTCGAGATAAAATCTTTAGCCTCGATACTTCTTGCAACAATTGTTGCCTTGCTGAAAAACAGCCTTGCTATAATGTTATACCAAAGTATTGAAGGAATTTTTTTCATGATTTTATTGTGCTTTGCAAGCTCGTGCCAGACAATTAAATTTTTCGGTGTTGACACGGCAAGCATAAGTGAGTTTAATGAAAAAACCTCGCTTGTTATGATTAAATCAAAGCCTGCGTTTTTTGCCGTTCTTTTAATATCGGGGCAAAAGGGGAGAGAGTTGGGCGGAAAAAATTTTTTAAATTTTGTTTTCAGCCAAATAACCTCAAACGGATAATCCTCGGCCTCTTTGGGCTTATAATCTTCAGCGGCGGCAAGAACAACCTCTGCGCCGTTTTTTATGAATCCGAGGCACAAATCATAAATCATTGTGTCCTTGATTGTTTTTGCCCTTTTAATCTGACGGGTTTCAGAGGTATATATTATAGGATTGACAATAAGAACTTTCATATTTTTGCCTTTATTTATTAATAAGCTGTTTGCTGATGTCTTCATCAACGATTTCTTCGCCGGTCCTGTCTTTTAACTGTGCTCTTGAAATTTCCGAAAGACCGTCGTTGACTACTGCATTCATATCGCAGGTGGAGAGTTTGTCAAGCTCCTCCTTTGTCACCTTGCCGTCACGCAGGTCACGGCAGATTTTATTTTCATACATTGAGTATTTTTTATCCTTAAAATATCTTAAGAATTTATGCTTAATAACCCATGCCGCAGGTACCCAAATGTATTTGTGCATAGCAGGGGATACGGAGCCTATCATCCAGCATTGCCTGTCGCAATGGCGTACCTTTTCTCTTACCTTATCTGCCTGCTCACTGTTCCAAAGCTGCTCCCAGCTTTGTTCGTTGAGATTGCCCATAACCTCTTTTTCTTTAGTTCCGTTGCAAGGCATAACATCGCCGTAAGGGTCAATGAAAAATGTGTCAAACGCCATATCGCAGGGGAGAAGCCTTTTTTGCCCGTAAATATAGTTAATCAGCCCGTGATTGAAATAAGCCCTAAACCATTTTTTCGGTGAATTTGATTTTAAAAGCTCATTAACAAGATTTTCAAATTCCTTGGCAACCATCGGCCTGTCTTTAATAATATTCTTTGCTTCAACAAAATAAAAAGAATTGTGAAGCGATGCGGTTGCAAATTCCATATTCATCTCATCGCTGAGCTTATAAAGCGCAACAAGGTCCTTGGCATTTGCGTCCTGAACAGTCATTCCGAAGCCTACATCGGGGTGATTCATTTCAACAAGCTTTTTCAATGTTGTATAGCCCTTGTTGAAGCCGTCGTTTAAACCGCGGATTGAATTATTTGTCTCCTCAAGCCCCTCTATTGATATTCTGATACCGACATTCGGGAATTCTTTGCATAAATCAATAATTCTGTCAGTAAAAAATCCGTTTGTCGAAATAACAATACGGTCGCTTTTTTTATAAAGCTCTCTTACGATATCCTTTAAATCCTCGCGGATAAAAGGCTCACCGCCCGTTATGTTGGTGAAATACATATCGGGAAGCTTTTTAATTGTTTCAATAGTGATTTCTTCTTCGGGCTTTGACGGCTTTTTATATCTGTTACACATATTGCATCTCGCATTGCAGCGATATGTAACAATTACGGTTCCGTTTAATTTTTTAGCCATTATTTGACTCCTTATTTTTTGATGAAAAATCACCGAGGATTAAAATACGGGTGAGTTTTATTTTTCTTACAATGTATTTTGAAATAGGTATCGGAAGCAACAGTCCGAAAATAAACATCAAAAGCGTGTAAACAGTAATCGGCAGACCGAGCATTGAGCCGAATATTACTCTGATGGATATTTGTATATAATATCCTATCATATAGATATCCATTCCGTAAAAGCCGATTGTCATAACAGCAGGCTTTACAGGCTTAATCCTCATAACAAGCTGCGCAATAAAGTACCAAAGAATTATATTGAACACGCACAAAAGAAACGACAGAACACTGTTTTTTTCAATCTTTAAATAGAAAAATGACGCCGCAAAGGATGCCGCAAGCATAATAACCGATATAACCGAAAATGCGGCAAAGCTCTTTTTTTCAGAAAGCTTTTTATTAAAAAATTCAGATATTTTATCGTAGCGGTCAATTAAAAGCATGCCGAAAAAGAAATATATTCCGTAAAAGAAAACGGAGCTGATAATAGGTATATTAATATTTACGAACAGAGAAACTATCTTCAAAACGGCAAAAATAACAAAGGTCACCGTTATCGGCAGACGGCTGATTATTACAGCTATAACCGAAAGAATAAAAAGCAAATGTAAAAACCATAAGCCGCCGTTTGGATTGTTTATGCCGAGCAGAACACTTGACACAATTCCCCAACCGCTCGCAAGCGCATTATTTGCATAGCTTTCAAATAAAAATTTTAATATGTAAGATACAAGCGTCAGAAAAAGATACGGAATAATAAGCCTTTTAAACCTGTCAAAAACCAAAGACAGCTTTTGAGAAGCAGTATTACTGCGCCTGATTTTGGGCGCAAAAAGAAATCCGCTTAACAGGAAAAATGCCGGCATATGGAAGGTGTACGCATATGAATGCGCAAACCCTAAAATCGGCTGTGCAGCATCAAAGGAATGACCGATAACAACCCAAATAATAATTAGTCCGCGAAAAATATTTAATTCGTCATAATACTTTTTTTCACAAGGCATTTATATTTCCTCAAGTAATTTTAAATATTTGTCGGTATACTGCTCAACTGTATCAAACTGTGCCTCAAAGCAGTTTTTCTGCATTTCTTTAATTTTTTGATCATCATTTATGATTGATTTAATTGCTTGCGCAAAAGCTTCGCAGCTTCCGCTTTCAAAAAGAACACCTGTTTTTCCGTTTTCAATAAGCTCCGGAATTCCGCCGATATCAGCTCCGATAACAGGAGTTCCGTACATAATGCTTTCCATAACGGAGAAGGGGCAGTTTTCATACCATATGCTCGGGTATACGGAGCATTTTGCTTTTCTGATAAGCATTTCAAGCTCTTTGCCCGATTTGAAGCCTATATTTTTTATATGCTCAAATCCGTTGATATAATCCTCCAAATATCCGCTTCCCGCAAGAACGAAGTTAATATCACGGGCGTTGACAATAGTGTCTATGCCCTTTTCATGGCTGAATCTTCCGAAATATAAAACATAATCCTCTTTTTCAACATCAGCCTTATCGACTTTTTCAACAAAGTTGTGAAAAACAACGGTTTTGTCTTTGAATATCGGATTTGTGTCAAGCTTTGACTTCATAAAAGCTGACGGGCAGATTATTTTATCAATATAATTGTAGACGCCCTTTGAGTTCCAATAATAGGCCTCAACAGCGCCGACTGCGCTTTTTGCAGTTGAGGAGTGAATACATTTTCCCTTTGCGCAGTTGATGAATTTACCGCCGATACAGCCTTCGCAAACCTCATCCTGCGAATTATACATCATATGATTCGGGCAAATAAGCTGATAATCGTGGGAAGTATAAATGATTTTTACTTTTTTATCTGCTCTTTTTTCATATTCTTTAACGGCTAAAATTATGCTCGGAGTAAGCTGAAAATTGAAATTGTTAAGATGAACAACATCCGGCTGAAAATCCTTGAGAACAATTCCCATTTTCTTTTTTGCTTCCTTTGAATATACGGTTTTGACGGGGTATGTTATTTTTGAAAAAATACTTCCGCTGTGAAAATCCATATCCGAGGTATATTGACCGGCAGAGTTTTCAACGCATCTTCCCTGATGCTCCATTCCGAAATACTCAACCTGATGGCCTATTGATTTAAGATATTCGCCTAATTTAAATATGTATGTTTCCGATCCGCCGTTTGGATACAGAAATTTATTTACCATTAAAATTTTCAAGCTATTCACCCTTATACAGTGCCAAGGTTTGGTCAACTATATCTTCCCAGTTAAACTTATTGCATATAAACTCCGATGAATTTCTTTTGTAATTTTCAACAGAGATTTCATTGTCAATTAAAAATTCAAGCTTTTCTTTAAGGCTTTTCTTATTTCCTTTTTCAAAATAAACGGCATTGCTTTCGCATACCTCGGTGCATTCGGGAATGTCCGAGGTAAGGCAGCAGTTTCCGTAGCTCATAGCCTCAAGAAGGCTTAACGGCATTCCCTCAATATCACTCGGCAGGCAGTAGATATATGCGTTGGAGTAAAGCTCTTCAAGCTCAATTCCCTGAACAAAATCCGTAAAAATAATATTTTTGTTATCCTTTGCGCTTTCTATCAGTTCATTCATATATTCGCCTGTATGGCTTGAGCCGCCTGCAATAACAAGCTTTTTATCGGTTTTAATTTCCTTATAAGCGTCAATAAGATAATGAATACCCTTTTCCGGAACAATTCTTCCGAGGTATAAAATATAGCCGTTTTTGGTCAGATTAAACTTATCTTTTATGTGCTTATCATCTTTGATTTCGGGCTTTACAATACCGTTTGGAATGTAATTTGTTTTTCTGCCGTAAGTAGCAAGAAAGTACTGTCTGACATTTTCAGACAGTACAATTATTTCGTCGGCATATTTTGCCGAAACTTTTTCGCCGAATTTTAAAAATTTTGTTGCAAAGCCTCCCCATTTTGACCTTTGCCAGTCAAGGCCGTGAATTGTAACTATTATTCTTTTGCCGAAAAGCCTTGGCAACCATGCCATTGCCGCAGGACCTTCTGCGTGAAAATGAACAACATCAAATCTACCGAAGGAGGCTCTCAAAGAAGCTAAAGCACTGTAAACGATGGCATTGAGCTTACTGCTCTCAAATGTAAAAACGGTTTTTAAGGTTATACCGTTATAGCTTTTTTCGCTGTCTGCAGTTTCAAATTCCTTTCCTGAAACATGGTGACCCTTTCGGTTATATGCAACTACTTCGTGACCGCGGGAGGAGAGTCTTGATGAAAGCTCGTCAACAACTATTTCAATTCCGCCTTCACGGGAGGGTATTCTTTTGTGCCCAATCATTGCAATTCTCATTTTGTCACCCATATTTTCAGGAGTATGATTAATTCTATTCAGCGCCGCTTCCTTTTAAAACAACGCCGACTGTTTTAAACAGTATTTTTATATCAAGCCATAATGACCAATTATCTATGTATTCGCAGTCAAGGCGTACAACCTCTTCAAAGTCCTGAATATCGGATCTGCCCGAAACCTGCCACATTCCCGTTATTCCGGGGCTCATTGAAAGGCGGCGCTTGTGATGGCTTTCATATTTTTCAAATTCATCAACGGTAGGAGGTCTTGTTCCGACAAGGCTCATATCTCCCTTAACAACATTCCAAAATTGAGGAAGCTCGTCAATGCTGAGCTTTCTGATAATTCTTCCAACCTTTGTTATTCTCGGGTCGTCGTCCATTTTAAACATAAAACCGTTCATTTTGTTTTTTTCCATAAGCTCCTTTTTTCGTTCTTCCGCGTCAACATACATAGAACGAAGCTTATAGATATTAAACACTCTTCCGTTTTTGCCGACTCTTTGCTGCTTGAAAATTAACGGACCGGGTGATTCAATCAGCAACGGAATTGCGGTTATAAGAATTATCGGTAAAGAAATTATACTTCCTACAATACCGCCTATAATATCAATAATTCTTTTTATAAACAGCTGCGTTGAATTGTGAACGGTAGGGGAGAAAACAGCCATTGGATAACCCGCTTTAACTATGCAGTTGATATTATCAAATTTACTGTTTTCAACGATAGTCTCAAGTGACGGGAGATTGATATTTACAGTAATTCCCATATCCTCAAGCTCTTCAATAAGAGAGGCAATGTCAATTTGATTGTAGTTAGAAAGATTTATGTAAACCTCATCAAGCGAAGCCGTTCTTATCCAGCCTAATAAATTATCCGCATTTGCAACAACGGGAATACCGTCAACCTCATCAATTGTTTTTAAACGCGTTTTTGTTATTACTGAATTTTTACCGTTTTTTTGTTTGTAGCTGTATTCATATTTATAGCTGTTGTTTTCAAAAACAGTGTCGATAAGAGCAACGGCTTTTATATTTTTTGACCAATCTGCTTTTAAACTGGTAATGAAATCATCAGCACGGTCCGTTGTTGTAATTATACCGGTTATTGTTGCTATTTTACTGCTTGAAAAGTGTTTTATCAAAAGCCTTTTAAGAATATATCTAAATAACAGCGATAAGAAAGTAAAGAGAATAAAACTTCCCAAAAACAGATATCGTGATTCGAAAATATAGTTTTTTGTTAAAATAAGCAGTACTGCGAATGCGGCATAAATCAATGTGCAGTTACGCAGGGTGGAAGCAATCTCCATCGGCTTGCTTCTTTTCAAAAGATTAATCGGTGACGAGAAACTGATAAAGACAATGAAATATGAAAGCAAAAGTACAAACCAATATTCGATCCAGTTTCTTACGGAATATTCTCCGATTTTTTTTACTGTGTAATAGAAAAAGAATATTCCGATGCCGTTAGAAGCAATAAGAGCAATTAATCCTGTCCAAAATTCAAGTATTTTTTGAATTTTTCTGCGATTGTTCATTTAAAATAACATTCCTTTTATCGGTAATTATAGTTGTAGTTATAATTGTAGGAATATCTGTATTTGTATCTGTATCTGTAATCACGCTTGTAGTATGAATAATATCTCTTTCCGGAAGAGGTTGCGTCGTTGAGAACAAAGCCGACAATATTTGCCCCGATATGGTCAAGAGATGAAACAGCGGTTTTAACCTCCTGAACATCGGTTGTTGCCGATTTAACTATGATAATGTATCCGGTTGCTTTTGATGCAAACGAGGTGGAATCCGTTACAAGGTTAACCGGAGGAGTGTCAACGAAAACGCAGTCATAATGCGATTTAACAAATTCAAGAAGCTTATCCATTCTTGCAGAGGAAAGAAGCTCTGCCGGATTCGGAGGAATTTTACCTGCGGTTAAAACAGAGAGATTTTCAACATCTGTTTTTGATACGGTGATATTATCGGTAAGACCTGCCAATATCTCCGATAGCCCGTTTTTTACAGGGATTGAAAACATACGGTGAATAGTAGGATTTCTCATATCAGCGTCGATAAGAAGAGTTCTCTTTCCCATTTGAGCAAATGAAACCGCAAAATTCACTGAATTTATTGATTTACCGTTATTTGCCGTAGGACTTGTAACAACAAATATCGGGCATTTTTCACCCTGCTGTGTAAACAGGAGGTTTGTTCTGATGGAATTATAGGCTTCCTTAACAAGAAACGGTGATTCAGCGCAAAGAATTTTCTTTTGATCGTCTTTGCTGAAGCCTATTGTTCTTGAATCTTTTTTATTTCTCTTTTTAGTTGTTTTTTCTTTAGCCATTATTTTTCATCTCCTGTTTTAGTATTATTTGCGTCAATTCCCGGAAGCGGAGGAGCCAAATCATTTTTTGAGGTATCGACCGCCTTGACCTTATCCGAAACAGGAATGAGACGCGGTATAGTTCCGAGAACAGGGATATCAAATTCTCTTTCAAGGTCTTTTTCGCTTGTGATACTCGTATCAAACAGTTCTTTAATGAAGAAGAAGGCAAACGATGCTGCAAAGCCGCATACAAGACCTATTAAAATATTTTTTTCAACATTAGGCGAAGAAGGCGAGGTGGGAAGAGTTGCATAGTCGATAACCTCAACACCGCCTACCTTGAGCACTCTTACGATTTCATCCGGGCAGGTATCGGCTATAACATTTGCTATTGTCATTGCCTGCTGGGGATTTCCGCTTGTTACATTAATCTGAAACGCAAGCGTAGATTCAATCTGCGAGCAGGACATCATTCCTTTAATAGCACCTGCCGAAAGCTCTCCGTTGAGCTGGTCCGAAACTTTAGAAAGGAAGTTGTTGCTTTCAACAACAACGAGGTATGTATTAACAAGCTTTTGAGAAGCGTCGATTTCATTTGATGTAATGCTTGTGTCGGCACCCAAACGGTTGCTTCCGCTGCTGTAAACATGAAGCTTAACCGTTGCGGTATATTGAGGCTCAATAAAGAAATTTGTTATACATCCCGAAAGCGTTGCACCTATAAGCGCTATAAGAACGATGAATATCGCTTTCTTTTTGAGCATCGAAAATACTTTTCTTAAATCAATGTCTATTTCTCTGTTTTCTTCCATGTTTTCCTCCGAGCGCAATACGCTAATTTAAATTTAATTAAAATAATATATTTATTATAACAGTAATGTCTATACTTGTCAAATGACATATTGCACAAAAAAAGGGGTATAAGTATTGTATACTTAGACCCCTGGAAAAATCAGTTAAATTTCATAATCAATTGCTACTGAAGTTTCGGCAACCCTGTGCATATGTTCTTTTACAACAGAGCAGTGGTAGCTGTCCTTCTGATAAGCGTCAAGCGCCTTTTCATCATCAAGAATAACCTGAAGAATAACATCATAAGAGCGCGCAGAGTGAAGAAAATCAACTCCTACCTCAATCCCTCTTAATAGAGGAACATTACCGTCCATTGATTTAAGCACGGACGCTGCTTTTTCACATTCCTCCCTGCTGTTATCCTTCAGCTTAAAGCATACAATATGTTTAATCATAATAACATCTCCCTGTAACGAAAAATGCCGACATTTGTCAATCGCATCTGCCGGCATTTATTTTTATTATTTTGCAATATCCGATGCTCTTGATTCACGGATTATGTTAACCTTAATCTGACCCGGATATTCCATTTCATTTTCAATTTTCTTGGCGATCTCATGCGCAACATAAGGCATTCTGCTGTCGTCAATAACTTCAGGCTTAACCATTACGCGAACCTCGCGGCCTGCCTGAATAGCATATGCTCTTTCAACGCCGTCAAAGCTTGTTGAAATTTCTTCAAGCTGCTGTAAACGCTTGATATAATTTTCAATATTTTCTCTTCTTGCTCCCGGCCTTGCGGCAGAGACTGCGTCGGCAGCCTGAACAAGGCAGGCGACAACGGTCTTACATTCAATTTCACCGTGGTGAGCGGCGATTGCGTGAATAACCTGATCGTTTTCCTTGTACTTTTTAGCCCACTCAACACCGAGCGCAATATGAGATCCCTCCATCTCGTGGTCGAGAGCCTTACCGATATCGTGAAGCAGACCTGCACGGCGTGCAAGCTTTTCGTCTGCACCAAGCTCGGCTGCCATAAGACCTGCTATGTAGGATACCTCAAGGCTGTGCTTGAGAACGCTCTGACCGTAAGATGTACGGTATCTTAATTTACCTAAAAGCTTAACAAGCTCCGGATGAATTTGGCCGCAGTTTGCTGAAAGAACGGCTTTTTCACCCTCCTGCTTAATAATTGCGTTAACCTCTTTTGTGCTCTTTTCAAAGCATTCTTCAATTTTAGTCGGATGAATTCTTCCGTCTTGAATAAGCCTTTCAAGAGTGAGTCTTGCAATTTCTCTTCTTACAGGGTCAAACGAGCTGATAGTGATTGCTTCGGGAGTGTCGTCAATAATAAGCTCAACGCCTGTAATTGTTTCAATAGAACGAATATTACGACCCTCACGGCCGATAATTCTTCCCTTCATTTCATCGTTAGGAAGAGCTACAACAGATACAGTTGTTTCTGCTGTATGGTCTGCTGCACAACGCTGGATAGCGGTACCGATGATTTCTCTTGCCAAAACCTCGCTTTGGTCGTGAATCATCTGCTCATATTCAAGAATACGCTTGCTCTTTTCAGTATCAAGCTCCTCATTAAGAGTGGCAAGAAGCTGCTCCTTTGCCTGCTCCTGTGTGAGTCCCGATATACGCTCCAGCATATCAAACTGGCTTTTCTTAATGCCATCGATTTCGAGTAGTTTTTCATCAAGCTGCTTTTGCTTTTCACTTATGCTTTCAGTTTTCTTTTCAAGGGAATCAGCCTTTTTATCAAGATATTCTTCTCTTTGATTAAGGCGGGTTTCCTGTCTTTGTACTTCGCTTCTTCTTTCGCGGATTTCCTTATCGGCATCCGAACGAAGCTTGTGAATTTCGTCTTTAGCTTCAACAAGCCTTGCTTTTTTTGTTGCCTCTGCCTCTGACAAAGCATTGTTAATTATTTTTGTTGCCTCCTGGGTTGCGGAGCCGATTTCCTTTTCGCTTGTTCTTCTGCGGTGCTCACCGCCGAGAAGAAAGCCCAGAACGCCGAAAATAACAGCGCATACTACGCCGACAATAACCGTAACAATAATACTACTACTCATATCAACAGCACCTCCTTCTGTTTATAATTCTCGAAATTTACCATCAGAAAAGGTACAGTTTAAATGCAAATTAATTGAAGAAATACATAACAATATGTAAAACCACTATATTAATATACACCTATATGTTGTACCTGTCAAGTTTTTTGATTACAAAAATATACAAATTGTTTACAGATTTATTGCAATAACGGAAAAATAAATTATTGACAACAGCCAAGCAGGGTGATAATATAATGTCGTAAAATCTTTGATGAGGATATGATTTGCTTCAATAGCTTTCAGAGAGTGTATGGCAGGTGAAAATACACAGCAACGGCTGCAAGTTACCGCCTCGGAGTGTCTTTAATACAGACCGGGTGCTCCCGTTACAGAGCATACGAGAGGTGCTTTTATGCACAATTCAGGTGGAACCGTGGATATTATATTCACCCTGTTTTTCGCAGGGTGATTTTTTTATTTTTATGGAGGGAATTTTATGAAAATTACATTGAAAGACGGCGTAGTTAAGGAATATGAAAATGCAATGACAGCCGCCGATATTGCAAAAGATATCTCAATGGGTCTTTACAGAAATGCCTGCAGCTGTAAAATAAACGGCGAGGTAAAGGATTTAAGGACTCTTGTTGACAGCGACTGCACATTTGAGGTTCTTACCTTTGATGATGAGGACGGAAAAAAGACCTTTAATCACACTGCTTCCCATGTTATGGCGCAGGCTGTTAAAAGACTTTATCCTGACGCAAAGCTTACAATAGGTCCGGCTATTGACAGCGGATTTTATTATGACTTTGATGTGGAAAAGCCTTTCGGTCCTGAGGATTTGGAAAAGCTTGAAGCAGAGATGAAAAAGATTATAAAGGAAAATCCTGAAATAGAAAAGTTTGAGCTTCCTCCTGCCGACGCAGTTAAGCTTATGCAGGAAAAGGGGGAGCCTTATAAGGTTGAGCTTATTAATGAGCATGCCGAAAAAGGGGAGCCTATCAGCTTCTATAAGCAGGGCGAGTTTACAGAGCTTTGCGCCGGTCCTCATCTTATGGAAATGAAGGTTATTAAGGCTTTCAAGCTTACTAACTGTACGGGCGCTTATTGGAGGGGCGACGCTTCAAATAAAATGCTCTGCCGTGTTTACGGAACCGCTTTTCCAAAGGCTTCAATGCTTGAGGATTATCTTACAATGCTTGAAGAAGCAAAGAAAAGAGACCACAGAAAAATCGGTAAAGAGCTTGAGCTGTTTACGATTATGGAAGAGGGACCCGGCTTCCCGTTCTTCTTGCCTAAAGGTATGGTCCTTAAAAATACACTTGTTGATTATTGGAGAGAAATTCATCAGCAGGCAGGCTATTATGAAATTCAGACCCCTATGATGCTCAACCGCGCATTGTGGGAGAGAAGCGGACACTGGGATCACTATAAAGAGAATATGTATACAACCGTTATTGATGATACCGATTTTGCCGTTAAGCCTATGAACTGCCCGGGCGGTATACTTGTTTACAAAACAAAGATGCACTCGTATAAGGATTTGCCGTTGAGAATGGGCGAGCTTGGCCTTGTTCACAGACACGAGCTTTCGGGTGCTTTGCACGGACTTATGAGAGTACGCTGCTTTACGCAGGATGATGCTCATATCTTTATGACAAGAGAGCAGATTAAGGATGAGATTAAGGGCGTTGTAAATCTTATCGACAAGGTTTACAGTACCTTTGGCTTTGAGTATCATATTGAGCTTTCAACAAAGCCTGAAGATTCAATGGGCTCTCAAGAGGATTGGGATATTGCTACAGACGCTCTTAAAGCCGCAATTACAGAGCTTGGATATGATTTTGAGATTAACGAGGGCGACGGTGCATTTTACGGCCCGAAGCTTGACTTCCATCTTACCGACTGTATCGGAAGAACCTGGCAGTGCGGTACAATCCAGCTTGATTTCCAGCTTCCTGAAAGATTTGAGCTTGAGTATACCGGTGCTGACGGAGCAAAGCACAGACCTATTATGATTCACCGCGTTGTATTCGGCAGTATTGAAAGATTTATCGGTATTCTTACAGAGCATTTTGCCGGAGCTTTCCCTACATGGCTTGCTCCTGTTCAGGTTAAGCTTCTTCCTATTGCGGACAGGCATCTTGATTATCTTTATGAGGTAAAGAGTAAGCTTGAGGCATTAGGTATCCGCTGTGAGATTGATGACAGAAGCGAAAAAATCGGCTTCAAGATTCGCTCGGCACAGCTTGAAAAAGTTCCTTATATGCTTGTAGCCGGAGATAAGGATATTGAGAATAAAACAGTATCAGTCCGTTCAAGAAAGGACGGCGAGCAGGGAGCGGTATCTCTTGAAGATTTCATTATGGCAATCACAGAAGAAATCGAAACAAAGGCATTATAAATCAACATAAAAAAGCAGGCATTTGCCTGCTTTTTTGTATCTATTATGCTTTTTTGAGAACGAAAACAAGCCAGCCCTTTTCTTCAAAGCGGTTTATTACCTCAAAGCCGTTTTGCCTGAAGGAGTCAAGAACCTCGTCCTCACGGTTTTCAATAATTCCGCCGGTGATATAAATTCCGTCATCTTCAAGAAATTTTGCTACCTCTTTGTTGAATTCCATAATTATATCTGCAACAATATTTGCCGCAATAATTGAATATTTGCCGCTGACCTTGTCTGAAAGATTACCCTGAACAGCTGTAAATCTGCTTTCGTCAAAGCCGTTTTCCTTTGCATTTTTAACAGCTGTTTTAACGGCAAGGGAATCTATATCAACCCCGAAAGCGCTTTTTGCACCGAGCAGCAGGCAGGCAATTGACAAAATGCCGCTGCCGCAGCCTATATCGAGCACGGTAGAGCTTTCGTTTACGAATTTTTCAAGTGTTTCAAGGCATAATTTTGTTGTAGGATGGCTTCCGGTTCCGAATGCAAGACCCGGCTCAATATTAAGTACAGTTCTGCCCTGCGGGTCGTATTCCTCCTCCCATGTCGGGCGGATAAGAAGCTTTTCGCCTATCGGCATCGGATGAAAATACTGCTTCCAGTTGTTGACCCAATCCTCGGTGGCGCAGTCGGCAATTTTAATATCGTACTTAACATTTTCGCAGTCGAGCCTTTCTTTGATAAAGGATACGGCTTCCATCGGGTTTTCGTGAGGATTGACATATACATGGATAATTCCCTTGCTTCTGTCCGCCTTTAAAAGGCTTTCCTCAATTAAATCAATATGGGCGATTTCCATAACCTCGCCCTCTAAATCGGAATAATCTTCAATATATATTCCGTAGGGAACAACCATATTTGCGATATTACCGGCAATATCAATGTCTTTTGTATCAACGGTTATCGCTATTTCCGTCCAGCTTTCTTTCATTTTAATCACATAGCCTTTCCGGCTACAAATGGTTTTATTAAAAATTCCTAACGCCTTATTGTAGCCGGATAAGGCGTATAGTGGGAATTTAGCCATCTCAAAATTATGCCGCAGGCAAATTTTGAGGGCAATATAATCGGAATAGTGTGATTTTTCACACTATTCTCCTAAATTAACCTTATGCTCTGCCGATGAAAGGCCGTGGTTAAAAAGCTTTCTGTTGTCAAGCGCCCACTGTCTGTCGGTAAATTCACCTGCTTCAACCTTGGCTGTGGCATTGTTGATTTCAAATATTGTTGCGTCGAGAGAGTCGAGTGCGGAAAGTATTTCAGCCTCTAAAAACATAGGTCTTACAGGCGAGCCGTATTCCGGAACACCGTGGTGTGAAAGTATCATATGCTCAAGAAGCGTTACCTTTTCGCTGTCTATACCAAGCTTTTTTGAGGTTTCTTCAACATACATTGCCCCTTTTACAAGATGACCGATAAGCTCTCCGCCGATAGTGTAGCCCTTACAAAGTCCGCTTTTGCCTGTCTGCATTTCAAAGGTTTTTGCAACATCGTGAAGAATTGCTCCGGAGATAAGCAGCTCACGGTTAATGTTCGGGTAAACAATGCAGGTTTTTTCAGCCATTTCGACTATTGAAGCCGTATGAAGCATAAGACCTCCCACAATAGCGTGGTGAAGCCTGTAGGCGGCGGGGAAAACCTCTAATTTTTCTCTGTTTTCAAGCATGATTTCACGGACTATGGCTTTAAGCTCGGAATCCCTGAAATCATCAACCTTTTTCAAAAGCATTGAAAATACGGCTTTGCCGTCATATTCAGACGAGGGGATAAAATCCTTAATCATTTCCTCGGGCGCTTTTTTGAGAGCGGTGATATTAAGCTGGGTTTTACCCTTGTAGCTGTCAACGCTGTATTCAACCTCAACAACATCGTCAACAGCAAATTGACCGTTGTTTTCAAATCTCCAAACCTTTCCCGGATATTCTTTTTTATCGCTTGCAACAAGAATTACATCAAGATATCCGTTACCGTTTTTATCTTTTTTCTCGGCAAGCTCTTTTATCATTGCATAAGATGGCATAAATTTGTTCCTTTCGACTTTTACTTAACAGTCATTATACAATAAATTAACTTTTTATTCAATACTATAGTCCTTGACAAAGGACTTTTGGGTTGGTATTATAATTTTATTACTTATATTATTGATATACGGAGTGATATTCTTTTGAAAAATATAGATAATCTTTGTATGAATTGCTTTGAAGAGCTCACAAGCGGAAGCGTTTGTGAAAAATGCGGCTATGATAACGATACACAGCCGCAGATAACATATTTACAGCCGAAAACAATATTAAACGGAAGATATGTTATAGGTAATGTTGTGTCGCACGAAAGCGACGCAGTAACCTATATGGCATACGACTCTCAATTGGATTCGGTTATAACCGTAAGAGAGTTTTTACCTAAAAATATTGCCAACAGGCTTGAGGGCAATTTAGATATTCATGTCCGCGAAAGATACAGAAACAGCTTTGAAAAGTATAAAGCGTCATTTATTAACCTTTGGCAGACAATACTGAAAATGAGAAATCTTTCCGCCGTAATTCCGACCTATGATGTCTTTGAATTAAACGGAACTGCTTATGCTGTAAGCGAATATATGGACTCTATTTCTCTTCGTGAGTTTCTTTTGAGAAATCCCGACGGTAATATTTCCTGGGATAAGGCAAGGCTTATGTTTATGCCTGTGCTTACAACCTTGGAGGGCCTTCATTCAAACGGAATAATCCACGGCGGCATATGCCCCGATAATCTTGTTCTCTGCCGTGACGGAAAGGTAAGGCTCAAGGGCTTTTGTATTTCGGAAGCAAATACAATTTCCTCCGAGCTTGAATTTAATGTTAACGAGGGATATACAGCAATTGAGCAGTATGAAAATAACCATAAAATGTGTCCTGCAACGGATATTTACGCTTTTTCCGCCTGCATTTTCCGCGCTCTTGTAGGTCAAAATCCGCCTGATTCAAAGCTGCGTGAGGCAAATGATAAGCTGATGATACCGAATGCAATCGCCGAAAAAATCCCTACCCATGTCATTAGGGCTTTGGGAGGCGGTCTTCAGATATATCCGGAAAAAAGAACTGCCGATATAGCAACCTTCCGCGATCAGCTTAATGTTGCTCCGTCGGTTGTTGCCGCTGCCGCCGATAATACTAAAGAGGAGGCAGTTAATCGCAGAGATGAAAAGCTTGAGCCTGATTTTACGGGATATCCCGAATATCAGGAAATCAAGACGCCAAATAAGGGCCCAAAGGCAGTAATTATAATTCTCGTTATTTTGATAGCTGTGGCTGTTGCGGCAGGCGTGTATATCGTCAAAAACGGCGGTATTAATAAACCTGAAGAGGAGACTACTAATCCTGTTGCCTCTGTTGCAACCTATACTGTTCCCGATTTTGTATCCGTAGGCTATACTCAAAGCGATATAGAGAATAACGGCGCATGGAACGACCAGTTTGATATTTCATTTGAAAGTGAATATTCAACTGATGCCGAAGAGGGAATAGTCTTTAAGCAAAGCGTTGACGCCGGAGAAACCGTTGACGAGGGAACAAAAATAACCCTTACCGTCAGCAAGGGAGTCCAGACAGCCGAGGTTCCCGATGTAGGCGGTCTTACTCTTGAAGAGGCAACAAAGAAGCTTGAGGATTTAGGCTTTACCGTTTCAACCGTTGAGGTTTATAACGACGGTACACAAACCGAAAATACAGTAAAGGTCAGCTCGTCAAGCGCTCCTAAGGCAGGCTCGGTTGTTGCCGTTGGTGAAGAAATTATATTACAGGTTTACGGCGAACCTGCTCCTACAACAGAGCCGTCAACCGAAGCGGAATAAAACAAAAATGACCTGATTTAATCAGGTCATTTTTTAATATTCAATCTGTCTGAACATCTTTGTGATTTGCTCGCAAAGATGTTTATTTTTCGGCAAATCAAGATTAAAGTCCTCTTGAAGAATTCTCTGCGCGCAGTCACGGGCGTCATGAAGCGTTTCAATATCTTCAACCATATCGGCGATTTTGAGTTGCGGAAGTCCGTGCTGTTTTTCACCGAAAAAGTCACCGGGCCCGCGGGCCTTCAAATCCTCGTCTGCAATTTTAAAGCCGTCGCTGTATTTTTTCATTACTGCAAGGCGGTTTACAGAGCTTTCGGATTTGCTGTCGGAAACGAGGATACAAAAGCTTTTTTTATTTCCTCTGCCGACTCTGCCTCGTAGCTGATGAAGCTGTGAAAGCCCGAATCTTTCGGCATTTTCTATTACCATTATTGTAGCGTTGGGCACATCTACTCCCACCTCAACAACCGTTGTTGCCACAAGAATCTGAACATCCCCGTTTGAAAATGCTTTCATAACATTTTCCTTTTCCTTCGGCTTCATTTTGCCGTGAAGCAATCCGAGATTGTAGCCTTTAAATGCACCGACTGACAATTCCTCTGCAAATTGCGACGCTGATTTGATATCCGTTTCATTTTCCTCAACCATAGGGCAGATTATGTAGCATTGCTCTCCCCTGTTAACAGCGTCGCGGATAAATTTATATATCCTTTTGCTGTATCGTGAATCAACAACATCTGTGCGGATTTCCTGCCTGTCCGGCGGAAGCTCATCAAGAATACTTATGTCAAGGTCGCCGTAGATTATCAAACCGAGCGTTCTCGGTATAGGAGTTGCGCTCATTACAAGAGTGTGTACCCCAACGCCCTTGTTTGCCAAATCGGCTCTTTGCTTAACGCCGAATCGGTGCTGTTCGTCGGTAACAACAAGACCGAGATTTTTAAATTCAACATCGTTTTGAATTATTGCGTGCGTTCCGATAAGAAGATCAATTTCACCGTCGATTAAAAGTGATTTTATCTCCCTTTTTTCTTTGGCACTCAAAGAGCCTGTAAGAAGCCTGACTTTTAATCCGCAGCGCGAAAAAAGCTCGCAAAGGCTTTCATAATGCTGAAAGGCGAGTATTTCGGTAGGCGCCATTAAAGCCGCCTGAAAGCCGTTTTTTACAACGGTGTAAATCACGCTTGCCGCAACAGCGGTTTTTCCCGATCCAACATCACCCTGAATAAGTCTGTTCATCGTGTATTTACCGCTGATATCTTCAATGCAATCTTTTATTGTTCTCTTTTGAGCGCAAGTCATTTTAAACGGCAACAGATTCTCAAATTCACTGCTGAAATCATTTTCAATTTTGATACTTGCTTCGTTTTTCTTATTTCCCTTGAGCTTTAATAAACCTAATTGCAGGGTCAAAAGCTCTTCAAAAATCAGCCTTTTTCTTGCATAACCGATATCCTCCTGCGTGTCGGGGAAATGTATATTTCTTATTGCCCTGTCAAGCGTAATAAGACCGAACTCTTTTCTTATATTTTCATCAAGAGTTTCCGGTATTTCCTCAATATTATCAAGCGCGGTTTTCATTACCTTTGATATAGCGTTTGAGGTAAGCTTTCCCGTTGCAGGATAAATAGGATGAACGGATATACCCGTATCAATTTTTTCAATTTTGGGCGATGACATTGAGGCTGTTGTAAAATTTTTTTCTATTTTGCCAAAGAGCACATAATCCTCATAAACCCTCAAGGCCTGCGCCAAATACTTGTTATTAAAAATTGTTACATTGATTACACTTTCACCGTCTGAAAATCTGCATTTATAAAGCGTCATACCGCGCCTTACCATATGCTCTTTTATCGGCGTTATCATAGTTGCTTTGATACAAGCATTCTCGCCGTCTGCAACCTCGCTTACGGCTTTAGTGCCTGTCCAGTCCTCATATTTTCTCGGATAAAAGTGAACAAGGGAATCGACATCAAAGATTCCCAAGCTGTTGAAAAGCTTGGCTCTTTTTTCGCCGACACCCTTTATAAATTGTATGTTGCTTTCAAAGTTGAGCATAGCTTACTCCACCGAAATAATATAGTAGTAAATCGGCTGTCCGCCGTTTACAATACTGATTTCAATATCCGTACCGTATTTTTTGTTCAATGCAGCCTCAACCCTTGCCGCATCTTCTTCCTCGGCTCCCTCGCCGTATATAATTGTAACAAGAGAATGATCGCCGCGTTTAAATAGCTTTTCTGTTGATTTAACCGCTATATCGTTGATATCACTGCCGATAAATTTGATTTTACCGTTGCAAAGGCCCATAATTTCGCCTTCTTTTACTTTTTTGCCGTCAATTTCACTGTCCCTTGCGGCAAAGGTAACCTGCGCCGTTTCAACTGCTTGAGCGGCAGCCATCATATTCATTTGATTTTCATCGGTATCTGCTGTTTCGTCAAAGGTGAGCATTGCCGAAATGCCTTGAGGAATAGTCTTTGTCTGAAGAACTCTTACCTCTCTGTCCGTTGCAAGAGAAACAGCCTGCTCGGCGGCCATTATGATATTTTTGTTGTTTGGCAAAACGAAAACAGTTTTAGCCGGTGTGTTCATAACTGCATTCAAAATGTCGTCGGTTGACGGATTCATAGTCTGCCCGCCGCTTACGATGACATCTGCTCCGATATCGGAAAACAGCTCGCTTAAACCTTCTCCTGCGCATACAGCAACAAAGCCGTAGTCATTTTCGGGTTCCGAAACCCGAGGCTTGATAATCTCATCGCCCTCTCTAACACCAACTTCGGCATTGGCATGCTGATAACGCATATTGTCGATTTTTATATTGATAAGCTGACCGTATTTCAGCGCAGCCTGTATAACATTTCCCGGCTCATTTGAATGAACATGAACCTTTATGATATCACTGTCGTCAACAACTACAACGCAATCGCCTATTGATTCAAGATAAGCACGAAGCTTGAGCGGATCCTTTTCCTTTGACTTATTTGATTTTTCAATAAGAAATTCGGAGCAGTAACCGAATTCAATGTCATCAGAGGCGTTTGCAACAGTTGATTTTGACGGCGTTGAAACAGGCGTAACGCCCGAGCCGTCAAGAGGCTGAACAATTACACCGTTGTGCCATACGCTTTCCATTCCCTCGAATACAAGAACAAGGCCCTGACCGCCTGCGTCAACAACACCTGCCTTCTTTAAAACAGGTAGCTGTTCAGGCGTTTTTGCAAGCGCTTGCTTTGCAGCCTGAAGCGCGGCAAAGCCGACTTCAAGAGGATCATCTACGATATCCGCCATTTCTTTGGCTGCTTTGCTTGCTTCCTTTACAACTGTAAGGATTGTTCCTTCAGTCGGCTTCATTACAGCCTTGTATGCGGCATCAACGCCCTCCTTAAAGGCATTGGCAATATCCTTTCCTCCCGCTTCTTCAAGGCCTTTGAAGCCCTTTGAAAAGCCGCGGAAAATAAGCGAAAGGATAACTCCCGAGTTTCCTCTGGCGCCTCTTAAAAGGGCAGAAGCGCATCTCGACGAAGCCTCGTCAATGGTGCAGTCATCGGGCAAAGCCGCCATTTCTTTAGCTGCGGCAGTAATTGTCATGCTCATATTTGTTCCTGTATCTCCGTCGGGAACAGGGAAAATATTAAGTGCGTCAACTGCCTGACGGCTGTTTGAAATATTATTTGCGGCTGAAATTATTGAGTCACGAAACATTAATCCGGTAATCATATTTTATCTCCAATCAGTTAAGCGCATCTATATAAACATTTACTTTTGAAACAGAGAGGTCTGTGGCTTCCTCAACCGTATAGCGCACCTTATTTACAATGCTTTCAACAATTGCGTTGATATTTACACCGTATGAAACAGAAATGTGAAGGTCGATTATAAGCTCTCCGTTAACACTTTTTACGGTAACGCCCTGATCGGAATTGTCGTGTGAAACCTTCGTTTTAATAGCCGATTTTATGCTTTGATAGGGATTTGAATTAACCATTCCCGTTACACCGAAGCAGCTTCTGGCGGCCCTTCCTACAAGATTTGCGAAGTAATTGTTTGTAACTTCAATGTATCCATTAGGGTTTTCAATTTTTATCATTATGAGTCCCTCCGTTTATTATCTAAAATAATTATATGTTGAGTTGTAAATTAAATCAAGAAATAAAATTCCAGCTGTCAATGTTTGAGAAGAAGTTACCGTAATATCCCTGCATATCACCGTTCATAGCCTTTGTATAGCATATCATACCCTTTTTGTATAAAAGGGGGATAAACGGTATTTCTTCATTGAAGGCAAGAATAAATTTTCCCAAATTATCACTGCTTTTCATATATTCCTTATAAGCTTTTCCCGAAACAAGCTCTTTACTGTTTATGCCGTATCTTGCATCCCCTTTATCGTCAAAAAAAGGATACAGGCTCATATCGTCGGCAAGCTTAATTTCTCCTATATAAATATCAAATTCGGTATTCTCAATTTTTTTCTTATAATTATTGTAGCTCTGCTTATCAATTGTTACTTTAAATCCGACTGCCTCAAGCTGGTTTTTAAGCAGATTTGCCGTTGCAGTACGGTTTGCGTTATTGTTAACAAGAATTGACAGCTTTAAATCATCTGCCTTAATACCGCTTTGGGTAATTGCCTGCTTTGCCGTTGCCGTGTCAGCCGAAAGAGAAAATATTTTTGTTTCATCTGCAAGCGCCCATGCAGGATTGAAAATCGAGCCGGCCGCTGTTGCATAGCCCGAATATGCACTCTCTGCCAAAACGCTTCTGTCAGCCGCAAGGGATATTGCTTTTCTGATATTTGCGTTTGCCGTTATACCTGCATATGAATTAACGCCTATAAAAACAAGATTGTTCATATTCACAAGCTTCTTTGCGCAGGACATTCTCTTTGATACAGATGAGCTCAAATCCCTAAAGGCATATGAAATATTACCGATGTTTACAGCATTGTCAATAGAGTCTGCCGCGGCGATATTAACAAGATTAATTGTTGTAATATACGGGTCAAAATCCTCTGTAACATTTGCCTTTAACACTGTTTTTCCACTTGAGGATTTGTAAGCATATCTGCCGCTTCCTACAGGGTATCCGTCCTTGTCATTCTTTTTGCTTGCAATTGGGAAGGTAAGCAGATTTACGGCATACGGGTCCTCATAATTCAGATAAATTGTAACCGAATTTCCGTCTGCCGTTGCATAATCAATTGCCGAAAGGGCGCCCGAATAGGCTGGGGAGTCCTTTGCCGCTTCAATGGAATATAATACATCATCACTGCCAAGCTCCGAACCGTCTGAAAACTTAAGCTGCGGATTAATGGTTACCTTTATGGTTGTGCTGTCTGTAAACTGATATCCCGTTGCAATGTTGGCAACAGGCTCGTAGCTTTCGTCAAGGTCAAATAATGACTCAAAAACAAGCGAAGCGAGAACCTGATTGTTTTGAGTTTTTGCCTTGAAGGGATCTAAACTGTCCGATTGAGTATAGCTTAATTTAAAGGTCGTGTTATCCGTTATTTTAGCAGTTGTCGGCTGCGTAGTAGTTGTCAGCTGTGTTTTGCTTTCGGAAGCGGTGCAGGCGGTAAATACCGTAACGAGCATAACTATTGCAAGTAAAAAAGCAATATATCGTTTTGTCATCGTTACCTCCTTATAAGCCTTGTGCTTACGGTTCTGCCGGTGCTGTTGTCGATTTCAAATAAGCATCCCTCAAGAACACACGGTCCGTCATCGTTGATAAAGCGGGTCGGCAGTCCTGTTTTCAGCTTTTCAATTGCACATTCGGGATTTACTCCTAAAACGCTGTAATAAGGACCTGTCATACCGATGTCTGTTACATATCCCGTATAGTTAGGCAAAATCTGATCGTCGTTTGTCTGAACATGAGTATGCGTTCCGTATAATGCGGAAATTCTTCCGTCAAGATAAAATCCGAGCGCTCTTTTTTCAGAGGTTGCCTCGGCATGAAAATCAACTATAATTATTTTGCAGTCCTGATTTTCAGCTTCATCAATAAGACCGTCAATCACCGAAAACGGATTTTCAATTGCGTCAAGATATATCTGCCCCTGAAGATTGATTATAGCCGCCTTGCAGTAGCCCTTGTCGAGTATAACCATACCCTTTCCGGGCGCAGAGCGGTGATAATTGGCAGGTCTGATTATAAATTCATTTTCATCAAGGTAATCGTATATTTCTCTGCGTTTTAGGCTGTGATTTCCTAAAGTTATAACATCAACGCCGCTGTCAAAAATATAATCGGCGCTTTGGGGAATGATTCCGTTTCCGACGGCGGAATTTTCGCCGTTTGCAATAACAATGTCAGCTTCAAGCTCCTTTTTCAGAGACGGAAGCTCCTTTCGCAGATATTCGCATCCCTGCTTTGATACGATGTCGCCTATAGTCAGTATTTTCAAAATTGCACCAGTTTCTATATATTAAGTGATGATATTATACTATAAAGGTTAAGTAAAAACAAGAAATTGA
>JBJEPL010000074.1:0-1834 GCA_051881215.1 Eubacterium sp.
CTTTCTTCTTGCATAAATAAATCCTTAAAATAAGGAAGCTCTTCTATCCAATCACAATATGTATGCCATTCGTCAAGCTTATGATTTCTTCTTGCATAATAAATACTGCAAAGATTTTCATAGCTCAATGTGCAGGTTCTCATCTGATTATAAGAGCTGGGAAGAAGCTGAATAATAGTATACCAAAGCTCTTTATCCTTTGTTTCAAGATAACGCAGTCTTAAATCCTCAAGAGTTTCAATAACCTTATTCATTGCGTCTATCCCCTGCTGATTCATATGATCAACAGAGAAATCGGACAGCTCAAAAGGCTTTGATGCAATTTTGTGCATGGTTGATGTGGAATTTGCAACTGTACCAACCTTATATGTATCATATTCCTTCCACCAATAAATAGGTGCAGTTACATCAACGCTGACAAATATCATTCTGACAAATTTTCTGTGGTCAGAGCCTGCTTTGCAAAGGCGCTTTGCAAGGCTCAAATCATTTTCTCCGAAAACGAAGTTACCGTCTTCGTCAAAACCGGAATCATATCTTGCCCATGAATTGAGCGGATTTCTTGCACCGCGCATTGCGTTATCAAAATTCATCACGCTTGTGCGTTCAATTTTTATCATAATCAGTCTAAATCCTTTGCGATTTTCTTGATATATTCCTTAAGCTCATCTTTTGTTTCAGGATGGTTTAAGCCAACCTCAATATTAGCCTGAAGAATACCGAACTTATTACCCATATCATAACGGGTTCCCTCATAATCAACAGCTACGACGCCCTTTGTCTGCGCAAGAGTTCTCATAGCGTCTGTAAGCTGAAGCTCATTGCCTGCGCCGAGAGGTGTTTCTTCAAGAATATCAAAAATTTCAGGCGGCATAACTACTCTGCCGAGGATTGAGAAGTTTGACATAATTTGGTCAGGTGACGGCTTTTCAATCATATCGGTGCAGTTATAGCAGTTATCCTCAAGATGGTCAACAGCAAGTGAGCAATATTTTGTAATTGCCATACCCGGAACCTCTTTAACACCTACTGCACCCTTGCCGTATTTTTCATAAGCGTCGCAGAGCTGCTTTGTAACAGGTGTTTGAGAAAGGATAACATCGTCACCGTAAAGAACTGCAAAAGGCTCGTTTCCTACAAAGCTTTTTGCGCATAAAACAGCGTGACCGAGACCCTTGGTTTCCTTCTGGCGTATAAAATAAATATTGCCGAAATTAGAGCATTCCATAACATCGTCATAGATTTTCTTTTTGCTTTCATTTCCCTGAAGCTTTGCCTCAAGCTCAAAGGCATGGTCAAAATGATCCTCTATTGCGCCCTTACCTCTGTTAGTGATGATGAGTACATCTTCGATTCCGCTTGCAAAAGCCTCCTCAACGATATACTGAATTGCCGGCTTATCTACAATATTAAGCATTTCCTTTGGAACTGCCTTTGATGCCGGAAGTACTCTTGTACCCATACCGGCTGCCGGAATTATCGCTTTTTTTACTTTCATAACTTATTCCTCCTTAAAGCTGTGAAATTAATCTTAAAATAAATTGTAAAATAAAATATATCATAAGCGGTGAAAAAATATTTGTACCGCCCATTTTACCTAAATAAAGCTTCCTCATTTCGTCTTGAGAAAGATTGGCATCAAGCTCTCCCATAACAAAGCTTTGGTCAAACATTGCACCCTCGTCAAGCTTTTCATCGACATCGTCAATTATTTGAAATACCTTTGCACGGTAAAAACTGTCGGCAAAAACAGCCATTATTATATGAAGAATTAATGTTACCGCCAGCGACAGGCAAACCATCGGCAAAATCATCTGATAATTATTCATCATTT
>JBJEPL010000075.1:0-5997 GCA_051881215.1 Eubacterium sp.
CACAGGCAGAAAAGATTTGTGAAAAGTATAATATCCCGGCAATATCAACCGGAAATATTATCCGTGCCGCTCTCAAAAACGGTACTGAAATGGGACTCAAAGCAAAGGCTTATATGGAAGCCGGACAGCTTGTTCCGGACGATGTTGTAATCGGAATTATCAAGGACCGTCTTGTAGAAGATGATTGTAAAAACGGATTTATTCTTGACGGTTTTCCGCGCACAATTCCACAGGCTCAGGCTTTGGAGGATATGGGCGTAGAAATCGACGCAGTAGTAGACATCGAAGTTCCCGATGAAAAGATTACTGCAAGAATGTCCGGTCGTCGCGTTTGTTCAAAATGCGCTAACTCCTACCATATGGAATATAAGAAACCAAAGGTAGAGGGCGTATGCGACGCCTGCGGCGGCGAACTTGTTCAACGCAAGGACGATGCTCCGGAAACAGTTCAGGCTCGTCTTGTGGAATATCACGAGATGACCGAACCGCTTAAAGGCTTTTATGAAAAGCTTGGTAAATTAAGAATTGTTGAAGGTCAGGAGGAAGTTGCTGACACAACAAAATTAGTTTTCGCTGCATTGGAGGATTAACATGATAGTGCTAAAAAGCAGCCGAGAATTAGAGCTTATGAAAGAAGCTTGCATAATTTCGGCTCAGGCATTACAGGTGGCAGGCGAGGCTGTAAAACCCGGCGTAACTACCTATGAGATTGATAAGCTCGCTTATGATTTCATTAAGAAATGCGGCGCAACGCCGAACTTTCTTAACTACGGTGGTTTTCCTGCTACCGCATGTATATCTATAAATGATGAAGTTATTCACGGCATCCCAAGTAAAGATAGAGTGCTCAAAGACGGCGATATTGTTTCTATCGACTTGGGTGCTGCGAAGCACGGCTATAACGGCGACAATGCTGCCACATTTATCTGCGGGACTTGCTCTCCCGAGGTAAAGCGGCTGGTGGACACAACCCAAGAGGCTCTGTATAAGGGCATCGAAGCGGCTGTTCCGGGCAACAGAATCGGCGATATAGGCTTTGCAGTACAGTCCTATTGTGAAGAACGCGGTTTCAGCGTTGTTCGTGATTATGTGGGACACGGCGTGGGTACTAAGCTTCACGAAGAACCCAGTGTACCGAACTTCGGACACGCAGGTCGTGGTATCCGACTGGCACCCGGAATGACATTGGCAATTGAACCGATGATAAATCTGGGAACCTATAAGGTTAAACAGCTTTCTGATGGCTGGACTGTAAAAACCTGCGACGGCAAGTGTTCTGCTCATTTTGAGCATACGATTGCTGTTACAAAAAACGGACCGGTCATTATGACTAAGGCATAGAAGGCTGCTTGTTGAATTGCAGGCGATTACGCCGTAATGTGATTCCAGATAGTAATAACATCATACTTAATTGTAAGAGAGGTAAAATGATGTCAAAGTCAGATATGATAGAAGTTGAAGGTACTGTGGTTGAGTCGCTTCCTAACACAACCTTTAAGGTAGCGCTTCAAAATAACCACATTATTACAGCCCACATCAGCGGGAAGCTCAGAATGAACAACATTCGTATTCTCCCCGGTGATAAGGTAACAATGGAAATGTCACCGTACGACTTAACAAAAGGTCGTATAATATGGCGTTCAAAGTAAATTTAAGGAGGATATTCAAATGAAAGTTAGACCTTCTGTAAAGAAAATTTGCGACAAATGCAAAGTTATTAAGCGCAATGGAAAAGTAATGGTTATCTGTGAAAATCCAAAGCACAAACAGCGTCAGGGCTAATCCTGAATTAATGATTCGGAGGTAAACTAAGAATGGCACGTATTTCAGGTGTTGACTTACCTAATGACAAAAGAGTAGAAATCGGTCTTACCTACATTTACGGTATCGGCCGCACAACTGCTAATAAAGTTATCGAAGCAACAGGTATCAATCCGGATACTCGTTGCAGAGATTTATCAGAAGATGATGTTAAAAAGCTCAGTGATTATATCACTAACAATCTTACTGTTGAAGGTGACCTTCGCAGAGATGTTGCTTTTGATATCAAAAGACTTATCGAAATTGGTTGCTATCGTGGCGTAAGACATAGAAAGGGTCTTCCTGTAAGAGGTCAGACTTCTAAAAACAATGCCCGTACACGCAAGGGTCCTAAAAAGACTATAGCAAATAAGAAGAAATAAGTAGGAGGAAACAAGTATGGCTACTAAAAAGACCACAGGCTCACGCAAACGCCGTGAGAAGAAAAATATTGAGCGTGGTGCTGCCCATATTCAATCAACCTTCAACAACACTATCGTTACAATTACAGATATGAACGGAAATGCTGTTTCATGGGCTTCTGCCGGTGAAATGGGCTTCCGCGGTTCAAGAAAATCAACTCCTTTTGCTGCTGCAACTGCTGCTGAAACTGCTGCTAAAGCTGCAATGGAGCATGGAATGAAAACTGTTGAAGTGTATGTTAAAGGACCGGGCTCGGGTCGTGAATCAGCAATCAGAGCTCTTCAGACAGCAGGTCTGGATGTAAGTCTTATTAAAGATGTTACTCCTATTCCACACAATGGCTGCCGTCCACCAAAAAGACGCCGCGTATAATAAAAACTTGGAGGTTACTTGAATATGGCAAGATATACAGGACCTGCTTGTAAGCTCTGCCGCCGTGAGGGTAAAAAGCTTTTCCTTAAGGGTGACAGATGTTATACAGGCAAATGTGCAATTGATCGCCGTTCATATGCACCTGGCCAGCACGGTCAGAACAGAAAAAAGACATCAGAATACGGTATGCAGCTTCGTGCAAAGCAGTCTGCACGCCGTTATTACGGTATTGCAGAGGGACAGTTCCACAAATATTTCCTTATGGCAGAGCGTAAGGCCGGTGTTACCGGTTCCAACCTTCTCCAGATTTGTGAGAGCCGTTTGGATAATGTTGTTTATACAGCCGGTTTTGCAAGCTCAAGAGCTCAGGCTCGTCAGCTTGTAAATCATGCTCATTTCACTGTTAACGGTAAAAAGGTTGATATTCCTTCATATCTCCTTAAAGCAGGTGATGTAGTTGCTGTTAAAGAAACAAGCAAAACTACAGATGAGTTTAAGACTCTTGTTGAGTCAAACGCATCACGCCCTGTTCCGCAGTGGGTTGATGTTGACAAGGATGCTATGCAAGCAAAGGTTGTTAAGCTCCCTGAAAGAGACGAAATAGCAACTCCTGTTGAAGAGCATTTAATCGTTGAGTTCTACTCTAAATAATAGTCTTTTGCTGCTATTATTTAGCGAAAACAAAATACAATATTTTAGGAGGCTATTAAATGATCGAAATTGATAAGCCTAAAATCGAGATTGTAGATGTATCTACTATCGGTAGCCGCAGCACAGGTAAGTTTATTGTTGAACCTCTTGAAAGAGGCTTCGGTACAACTCTCGGTAACAGTATGAGAAGAGTTCTTCTCTCATCACTTCCGGGCTATGCTATCACTTCCGTAAAGATTGACGGTGTTTTACACGAATTTTCAACAATTCCTCATGTTAAGGAAGATGTTACTGAGATTGTTCTTAATCTCAAAAATGTAATCCTTAAAATCCATGATGAAAATCCTAAAACTCTCTATATTGAGGTTTCGGGTGAGGGCGAAATCACAGCCGGTGATATCAAGCATGACGCTGATGTTGAAATTCTTAATCCGGACCTTCATATCGCTTATCTTGATGAAGGTGCAAGTGTAACTATGGAACTTACTGCCGACAACGGCAGAGGCTATGTTCCTTGTGACCGCAATAAGCAGCTTATGGATTTGCCTATCGGCACAATTGCCATTGACTCAATCTATACCCCTGTTTTAAAGGTTAATTACACTGTAGAAAACACCCGTGTAGGTCAGCAGACTGACCTCGATAAACTCATTCTCGACATTGAGACTGACGGTACTATTCCGGCAGATGAAGCAGCATCGCTTGCCGCTAAAATTCTCAATGACCATCTTATGCTCTTTGTTGATCTTTCAGAAGAAATCGGCAATCAGGACATTATGGTTGAGAAAGATGACGACAGTAAGGAAAAGGTTCTTGAAATGACTATCGAAGAGCTTGATCTTTCAGTGCGTTCATTCAACTGTCTCAAGAGAGCAGGCATTAACACAGTAGAAGATTTAATCGGTAAATCAGAAGAAGATATGATGAAAGTCAGAAACCTTGGACGCAAGTCCCTTGATGAGGTCGTAGCAAAGCTCGCATCTCTCGGTTTTGGACTTAGTAAGGAAGAGGACTAAAGGAGGGAATTTCAATGCCAGGTAGCAGAAAGCTGGGACGCCCTACTGACCACAGAAGGGCTATGCTCAGAGGTATGGTTACTTATCTTTTAGAAAACGGCAAAATTGAAACTACCGTTACAAGAGCAAAGGAAGTTCGTGCTATGACCGAGAAAATGATTACCCTCGGTAAGAACGACACACTTCATTCAAGAAGACAGGTTCTTTCTTATGTAACAAAGGAAGATGTTGTTAAAAAGCTTTTTGATGAGGTTGCTCCTAAATACGCAGACAGAAACGGCGGTTATTGCCGTATTATCAAAACAGGACCTCGTCGTGGTGACGCAGCAGAAATGTGCATCATCGAGCTTGTTTAAGATAATACCAATATTATAATAAATTAAGACGGACAGTTTATCTGCCCGTCTTTTTTATATTAATAAAAGTAAAAATTATTCGGGATTATACCCTTTTTAAAGGCTTTATCGGCTGACCGATACATTGCTTTGGCATGAATTCTGTCATGCCATATAAATCTCCTCATTACCTTTCTTAAAGACCATTCTTCGTTGCAGCTGCCGTTATAGATTTTATTTTCTAAATAATTAGGAGCTTGCTCCAATAAATCAAATCCCTTTTTACGGCAGTCAAGAATATTTCCCTCATTACCGGCGTTAATTCCTATTTCACCCCAATAGTATGAATTTACATTTTTGGTATGTTCATATATCCCGTTGGCAGTTGTCGGAATTTCACCGTAAAATGTTTTTCTTGCTTTTAGTAGGGATAAATTTTTGTCAGGGAGAGAATTATACAAGGTTAAAAAATCTTCTGCCGATTTCAAAACAATTTCTTTCTGCTTTAAGTATTCTTCTTTCGATAGCGGTTCTTTTTCCGTATTAAATATCACTTCTGTATCAGCATCAGCTATATTCAAATGCGATTGCTTTTCCTGAACAATTTCAGGCAGGAGAATTTCAGATGCGGATTTCCCGCACCATTTAAGGTATGAGATAACTTCATCACACATTTTATTTAACGCAATTTCTTTAGAGGAACCTCTTGTAAAAGCTCCGATAAAATTCTCGGCATATAAAAGTGTATCATTGCCGTTGTGTTCCCAAACGCATCTAATTATCATCTGCTTCTCCGTCAGTTATGTATGGTATTCTATCATATTTTTTCAGCTTAATATCAAATATTTCAATAAACGGTATATCATTTTCATAAATCCACTTTTGAATATACAAAGGCTCTATTGAGAATAATACTTCATTATTTGATATTGAGTACATTTTATATGCTCCGGGAAAAGTGTTTTTATATTGCTCAATGAAATCTCTCTTATCGCTCGGCGTTCCGATTTGAGTGCATTTCCCTTCAATCTGAATATTATCAATGCAAAGGGAAACATTTGGATTATCGATTATCTGATTGAATTTTCTGAATCTCCTATCAGTTTGAAAATAGAAAATTCCGTCAATTAAAATAACACTCATCATTCTTGAACTTACTTTATTATTTGAAGCAGTTGAAAGAACCATCGCTTTTCCCGTACCGAAAGCATCATAAAAATCATTTAGCTTTTGATTAAAGTTATTCATACCTACTCCTGTTATTCATTAAATAAACTGATATTTATATTCCTATTAATTAAATTATCAAATTGATAAAGCTTTTAAGCTGATTAAATCCGTCGGAGATTTCTTCTGCAAGCTGATTTGTAAAAACCTTATCATTAATATTGTTATCTTTT